>DASUHN010000255.1 GCA_036273495.1 Acidimicrobiales bacterium
CCCCGTCGCTGCTGGCGGGCGCGTCGTACGCCCGCTTGACCTGGACCTTCGGCGTGGCCATCTCCTGCGTCCTCCTCGGTGCGGCCTGCCCGGCCGCCCCGTGCTCAGCGGTACGACGTGGCCTGGATCCCGTACAGCTCGGCGTAGGGGCCGCCCCGCCCCACCAGCTCGTCGTGGCTGCCCGCCTCGACGACCCGCGCCCCGTCGAGCACCACGATCAGATCGGCCATGCGAACGGTGCTGAACCGGTGCGACACCAGCACCGTGATCCGGCCCGCCTCCCGCTCGCGCTCGCGCCGGACGGCGTCGGCGTAGCGCTCGAACAGGGCGTGCTCGGTCTCGGCGTCGAGAGCGGCGGTCGGCTCGTCGAGCAGGAGCAGCAGGGGCTCGTCCCGCATGAAGCCCCGGGCCAGGGCCAGCTTCTGCCACTGCCCGAAGCTGACGTCCACGCCGTCGGGCCAGATGGGCCCGAGCTGGGTCTCGAGCCCGGCGCCCAACCGGGCCACGACCTCGTCGGCCCCCGCCCGGTCCACCGCGGTCACCACCGCCGGCTCGTCGTCGACCCGCGGCACGTCCCCGACGCCTACCGAGTGGCGGGCGCGCAGCTCGAAGCGGAAGAAATCCTGGAAGGCGCCGGCCAGACGCTCCCGCCAGGCGTCGGGACGGATGCGCGCCAGCGGGACGCCGTCGACGAGGATGCGCCCCGCCGTGGGCTCGTACAGCTTGCCCAGCAGCTTGACCAGGGTGGACTTGCCCGCCCCGTTCTCCCCCACTACGGCCACGACGGCGCCCGCCGGCAGATCGAGGTTGACGTCTTCGAGCACCACCCGGTCGGTGCCGGGATAGACGAAGCTCACGTTCTCCAGGCGGATCCCCTCGTGCAGGCGGTCGGGCGGCTCGAGATCGGCGTCGGCCACCACCGCCTCGGCGTAGCGCTCGAGCCACACCAGCCGCTTGGAGCCGTCCAGCCAGGTGCCGCGCAGGAAGCCGATCTCCCCCACCGCCCCGCCGATGTACGCCGAGAGGCGGGCGCCGGCGGCCAGCACCAGCAGCACCGAGCCGACCGAGGCGTGGATGGTCGACGACACGTACACCACCGCCCCGAGATACGCCCCGCCGAACACGGACCAGGCCAGGGTGTGCCACGTCGCCGTGGCCCACCGGGTGGCCGCAAGGGGCGCGTACCACCGCTCCCACTCCGACCGGCGCCGGGCCACCAGGTCGGGACCGATGCCGGTGATGCGCACCTCCTTGCCGGCGGCGGCGGTGGTCGCGGTCATGAACAGGTGCCGGGCCAGGCGGTCGTGGCGGGCACCCCGCTCCTGCACCACCCGCTCGACGGCCGGCCGCCAGGAGGAGGTCACCACCGTCGGCACGGCGAAGGCCGCCAGCACGATCAGCACCGGGCTGATCGACGCCAGCAGCCCGACGGTCAGCGCCAGGCGCAGGATCCAGCCCGCCGTCGTGAACAGCGACATGTACATGTGGTCGAGGACGAAGATCTGGTCGCGCAGCACGCTCAGGCGGTCGAGGTACTCGGGCCGCTCCTGGTGGGCGATGGTGCCGATCGACGCCTGCAGCCGGGCCACGTGCGACTCCAGGGCAATCGTCACCTTGTCCCGGAAGCGCCGCTGCACGCGCGTACCGACCGTGCGCAGCACCCAAGTGGCGGTGGCCGAGACCGCCAGGCCGACGGACGCCGCCACCAGCACGCCGTGGTGGTGATGGATGAGCCCGGAGCCGAGCAGGGCCAGCCACAGCGCCAGCAGGGAGTCGGGCAGGGCGGCCACCAGGGCCAGGACGAAGGCGGCCAGCAGCAGCCACGGCTCGTGCTGGTAGCCGAGCCGGCACAGGCGCCACATGGCGGCCAGGCCCGCCGGCATCTCGTCGGGCTCGGGCGCGCTCACCGTGCCGTCAGGCGAGGACGTCATACACCTGGCCTTCCTCGTCCTCGGCCGCCCCGAAGCGCCGGGCCTGGAACTCGAACATGGTGCGGTAGCGACCACCGAGGGCGATCAGCTCGGCGTGGGTGCCGAGCTCCACCACCCGCCCGTGCTCGAGCACGCAGATCCGGTCCGCCAGGCGCACGGTGGAGAAGCGGTGGGAGATCAGCACCGTCGTCACCGCGCTGGTGGCGGCCAGCAGCCGCTCGAAGATGGCGGCCTCGCCGCGCACGTCGAGCTGGGCGGTGGGCTCGTCGAGCAGGACCAGCCGGGCGCCGCCGCGCACGGCGCAGAGGGCCCGGGCCAGGGCCACCCGCTGCCACTGCCCGCCCGACAGGTCGGTGCCGCCGGGGTAGGCGCGGGCCAGCGGGGTGTCGAGGTCGGCCAGGCCCTCGGCGCCGGCGTCGGCCAGGGCGGCCCGGATCACCTCGTCGGGGGCGCCCCCGGGCGCCACGTTCTCCCGGAGGGACAGCTCGAAGCGCACGAAGTCCTGGAACACGGCCGCCACCTGGCGGCGCCACGAGCCCACGTCGAGGGCGCGCAGGTCGACGCCGTCCACCTCGATGGCGCCCGCCGTCGGCTCGTACAGGTGGCAGAGGAGCTTGGCCAGGGTGGTCTTGCCCGCCCCGTTCTGGCCGACGATGGCCATGGATGAGCCGGCGGGGATGGCGAGGTCCAGTCCGTCGAGCACCAGCGCCGACGTGCGCGGGTAGGCGAAGCCGACGCCTCGGAAGCGGACCTCGACGGCCGGCATCCCCGGGGCGGGCCGGGAGCCGGTCCGCAGGGCGCCGGCCGGCTCCATGGCCGGCTCCAGGCGCAGCACGGCGGCCACCGGGGCGGCGGCGCCGTCCATGGCCCAGTTGATCCCGCCGAAGGCGATCAGGGCCGCCCCCACCGCCGCCTGGGCGAACACCACCAACCGGCCCAGGCTCAGGTGCCCACCCCACGCGTCCGCCGCCAGGGACAGGAACACCCCGACGTTGGCCGCCACGACCAGGGCCAGGCTCCACAGGACCGGCCGCTCCCGCAGCCGGGTGGCCCGGTACTGCAGGTCGAAGAGCTGCCGGCGGCGCTCCACGAACCGCTCGAGGGTCCAGCCCGCCAGCCCGAACAGGCGCAGCTCCTTGGCCGCGGGCGGGTCGACGGCCAGCCGGTAGGCGTAGTCGGCGTGGCGCTGGGCCAGGCGCACCTCCTCGGTGTTGCGGTCCCGCCAGATCGAGCTCTCCCGGAGCAGCCAGTGGGTGGCGCCCCACGCCACGATCAACACGACCGGCGCCCACCACCGGTAGGCGAACAGGAGGAGCGCCGAGACGACCCCGCTCAGCAGGTCGACCAGCCCCGACGCGATGAAGTCCATGTTCATGTGCATGGGCGGGCCGGTCATGCCCATGTCGAACTCCCGCGCCACGGTGAGGTCCCCCACCAGGTCGGGGTTCTCGAGGTGGCCGATGCCGGGCGGGCCCACGCACGCCTCGGTCAGGCGGTCGTACAGCCAGGCCGCCACCCGGCTGCCCAGGTTGAAGCTGGCCGCCTGGTGGATCGGCGCCAGGACCTGGAGCAGGACGAAGCTGATCCCCACCAGCACCAGCCCGGGGGCCAGCGAGCCGTGGTGCTGCACCTCCCCGATCAGCACGCCCATCGCCACGGTGAACACGGTGGGGAACACGCCCCGCAGGACCAGGGCGGCCCACCACACCGCCGCCAACGGCCGGCTGGCGCGGGGCAGGGCGGCGAAGAACTGCCACTCCTGTCTCGACCGCAGCCGGCTCACCCGCTCATTTGAGCATCCGGCCTTGGACCCCGGCGCGCCTTGCGCCATCGGGGCCGGTGATCTTGTGCCATCGGGGCCGGTGATATAGAACAGGTTCCAGTTGGTGTGGCGGGGCGGCAGGAATCCGGTCCGGCCCAACGAACTTGTTGGGGACGGAGTGGATGTCCACGCCGCCGGCCGTCGTCCACGAGGACTGGGGGGCAGCATGGGGGTGAGGGAGCGGGGCGGCCGGTCACCGGCGCGGCGGGCCCGGGTGCTGGCCGTGGTGGCGGCCTCCGCGCTCGGCGCCACCGCCTGCGGGGCCCAGCTCCCGAAGGGCGTCCTCCAGCAGCTGCAGGCCCAGGCCTCCGGGCGCGGCGCGGGCGGCGGCGGGTCCGTGTCGGGGCAGGCGGCGGCGGGGTCAGGCCTCACTGCGGGAGCGGGAACGGCCACTGCGGGTGGAGGGTCGAGCGGCAACGCCCCGGCCCCCGGCGGCGGGACGGCTGCACCCGGGGCGCCGGCCGCCGGCAGCAGCGGAGCGGCCGGGACCGCGTCGTCCGGCGGCACCACCGCGGCGCCGGTGAGCGCCGGTGAGTGCGCCCAATGGGGTACCAACGCCCCCGGCCTTTCGGCCACCCAGCTGCAGGTCTCCACCGCCGACACCGACAGCGGACCGCTGCCGGGGGCCACGGCCGGGGAGTTCCGAGGTTCGGCCGCGTACCTGTCCATGGTCAACGCCTCGGGTGGGGTGTGCGGCCGCAAGCTGGTGGACACCGAGCTCGACGACGGCCTCGACCCCGCCCAGGGCCGGGCCCAGTTCGAGAAGATCCAGCCCCACGTCTTCGGCTTCACCGGGAACCTGAGCGTGGCCGACTCCGGCTACACCGACCTGATCAAGTCGACCGGCGTGCCGTGGGTGGGCGCGGTCGTCGATCCCGACTGGTCGGTGCGCAACGGCCCCAACGTGTCCCCCCATGCCATCCCCAGCACGGCCAGCGACGCGCCGTGGGTGTGGATCCGCCAGCAGCACCCCGGCGCCCTCAAGGCCGCTCTCCTGTACACCGACGTCAGCGCCGTCGTCGCCAACCTGCCGCCCACCAAGGTGGGCATGCAGAAGGCCGGCTACAACATCTCCTACACCGCCGGGCTCAACCCGACCGCGCCCGACTACACGCCCCAGGTCCTCTCGATGGCCAGCTCGGGCGTACAGGTCGTGTGGGCGTTCTCCCTCGAGGTCAACATGCAGGCCCGCCTGGAGAGGGACATGGCCCAGCAGGGGTTCCACCCCGCCGTCCAGGGCGCCAACCTCGCCTACGACACCGACTACAAGCAGCTGCTCGGCGCCGAGGGCAACGGGTGGATCAACCCGATCACCTACGCCCCGTTCCTGCAGCCCGGCGCCGCCGCCAACTATCCCGGGCTGGCCGACTTCGTGAAGTGGACGAGCCAGACCTTCCCGGGAGCCAAGAACGACCTGTTCTCGGTGGACGGGTGGGCGTACACAGCCCTGTTCGTGCAGGCCCTCCGCGCCGTCCAGGGACCGCTCACCCGCCAGAGCTACACCGCGGCCCTGCAGAAGGTGCAGCAGTTCAACGGGGGTGGTCTCGAACCACCCTCCAACCCGAGCAACCCGAGCGCATCCGTCAGCTCGCTCAACTGCTTTGCCATGGCCAGCTACCAGAACGGCAACTGGTCGGTCATCCACCCGAACAGCGGGGCCTTCGATTGCAGCCTAGGGACCACCTTCACCTACTGATGCCCGACAACTGATGCACACCTTCCTCGCCTACCTCCTGATCGGGCTGGTCGACAGCGCCATCTACGCCATCTCGGCCAGCGGGCTCGTCCTGACCTACGTCACGTCGGGGGTGTTCAACTTCGCCCACGGCGCGGTGGGGATGCTGCAGGCGTTCGTGTTCTGGGAGCTGCGCATCGGGTTGGGCCTGCCGGTGTGGCTGGCACTTCTCATCACCCTGTTCCTCGTCGCTCCCCTGCTGGGCGTCCTGCTCGAGAGCACCATCATGCGCTGGCTGGCGGGCGCGTCGCTCGCCACCAAGCTCGTGGTGACGGTGGCGCTGTTCGTCTCGTTCCAGGGGCTGGCCCAGGCCATCTGGGGCGTTCAGATCAGGACCCTTCCCCCGCTCTGGGGACCGCACTTCTACCGGGTCGGCGGTCTGGTGGTCAGCTGGGACCAGACGACCGTGGTCGTGGCCGCGGTCCTGGTGGCCCTGGCCCTGTGGGCGCTGCTCAAGCTCACCCGCCTCGGCGTGGCCATGCGCGCCGTGGTCGACAACCCCGAGCTGTGCCGGGTCAAGGGCATCAACCCCAACCGGGTCACCAAGGCCTCGTGGTCGCTCGGGTCGATGCTGGCCGGCCTGGCCGCCATCCTCATCGCCCCCGGCCTCAACCTCGACCCGAACGTCCTCAGCAGCCTGGTGGTGGCGGCCTTCGCCGCCGCCATCTGGGGCCGCCTGCAGAGCCTGCCCGCCACCTTCGCCGGCGCCCTCATCCTCGGGGTGGGGTCCGACATGGTGATCGGGTACTTCGCCGGGTCGGGAACCCTCGCCAACCAGCTGCAGCCGGCCCTGCCGTTCGTCCTGCTGTTCGGCGCCCTGCTCATGCGCCGGCCGGCCCGGCTGGCGGAGAAGACCAGGGTCCCGCCCGAGCCCCGGCCTCCGGATCGGACCCGGGCCCTGGGGTGGAGCGGGGTGGGGCTGGCGGTGGCCGCCGCCGCCACCCTCGTGATCCCCGGCTATCAGCTGCTGATCGGGTCCAAGGGCCTCGCCTACGCCATCACCCTCATGAGCCTGCTGCTGCTCACCGGCCTGTCCGGCCAGGTGTCACTCATGCAGTTCTCCTTCGCCGGCGTGGGGGCGGTGGTGTTCTCCGCCCTGCCCGCCGGGGTTCCCTTCCTCGTGGGGATGGTCGTGGCGGCGGCGGTGGCCGCCATCGTCGGGATGCTGGTCGCCCTTCCTGCCGCCCGCCTGCAGGGCATCTACCTGGCCCTCGGGACCCTCGCCTTCGCCATCCTGCTCGACAGCCTGTTCTTCGGTAACGACCACATCCTCGGGGGCGGCAAGACCCTGGCCGTGCGCCGCCCCTCGTTCCTCGGGGTGTCGATGACCAGCGAGAAGAACATGTTCATCTTCTCCGCCGTGGTGGCCCTGGTGATGGCCAACCTCGTGCTGGCCCTGCGGCGGGGATCGTTCGGGCGCAAGCTGGCCGCCCTGCGGGACAGCCCGATCGCCAGCGAGACCCAGGGCATGAACCTGATGAAGATCCGCCTGCAGGTCTTCGGGGTGTCGGCGGCGGTGGCCGGCGTGGCCGGTGTCCTGCTCGGCTCGGTCCAGACCCGGGTCGGCGGGATGAACTTCGTGTACCAGAACTCGCTGCTGCTCCTTCTCACCGCCGCCGCCTACGGCATCACGCGGGTCAGCGGGGCCTTTGCGGGGGCGTTCTTCCTCACCGTGCTGCCCTCGGTGGTGACCAACTGGTTGTTCGACGCCCTCAAGTCGATCCTGCCCGGCTTCTTCGACCGCGCCACCGCCGGGCCCAACTGGATCCAGCCGGTGCTGATCGGCTCGCTGGCCATCGTCATGGCCCGCCATCCCGAGGGGATCGTGGGGATGACCGTCAACCAGACGCGGGGCCTCTGGAAGACCGTCACGGCGCGGCGCGGCGCCCTGCCCGGCCGCCTGGCCCGGGCTCCTTCCCCCATCGGTGCGCCCGGGGTCGGCACCGTCGACCCGGTGGCAGGGGCCCGGTGAGCCCCGACCCGGCGGCCCGCACCCGGCGGAAGGCGGCACCCGAGGCCGTGCCGGCTCCGGCCGAGCCGCCGATCCTGCAGCTCCAAGGGGTGCGCGCCGCCTACGGAACCGTCGAGGTGCTCCATGGCGTCGACATGGCGGTGCCCGCCGGCCGGGTCACGGCGGTGCTCGGACCCAACGGCGCGGGCAAGAGCACCACGCTCCGGGTCATCGGCGGGCTGCTGGCGCCGACGGCCGGGCGGGTGTTGATCGGGGGCTGCGACGTGGCCGGTGTACCGCCGGAGCGGCGCACCCGCGCCGGCATGTGCCTCCTCCCCGAGGGGCGGGCCATCTTCCCCAACCTCACCGTCCGGGAGAACCTCCTCATGGACACCTACTCCAGCGGCCGGTCCCTGGACGAGGTGGAGGAGATCGTCTACCGCCGCTTCCCCCGCCTGGGCCAGCGCCGCTCCCAGACCGCCGGGACCCTCTCCGGCGGGGAGCAGCAGATGCTCTCCCTCGGCCGCACGGTCAGCAGCGATCCCGCCGTGATCCTCATCGACGAGCTCTCCATGGGACTGGCGCCGGTCATCGTCCAGGAGCTGTTCGGGGTGGTGGCCCAGCTGGCGGCCGAGGGGGTCACGATCGTCCTCGTCGAGCAGCTGATCGGCGCCGCCCTCGAGCTGGCCGACCACGTCGTGGCCATGTCCCGGGGCCAGGTCACGCTGGCGGGCCCACCGGCCACGGTCGTCGACGAGCTGTCGAGCGTCTATCTGGGAGCAACGGCATGACCAAGCCCATCCGTGTCCGGTCCGGGCGCGCCCGCCTCCGTCTCGCCGCGGGCGCCGGCGCCGCCGCCCTGGTCCTCGTCGTCGGGGAGTCGGGGGCGCGCGCCGCCGGCCTCAACGGCTACGTGATCTCGACCGCCGCCGACGCCGTGGCGTGGGTGCCGGTGCTGCCGGGCTTCGTTCCGGGCGCCGACTCGCCCGGCGAGATCAGCCTCTCGGACACGGCCGCGTCCCTCGCGTCGGGCGGGGTGGCGTACGGACGGGGCGCCCTCAACTACCCGGGCTCGTTCGGCGCCCACCTCGGACCGCTGATGCAGGAGGAGGGCGCGCCGGCGTCGGCCGCCCAGGCCATCCCCCCGTGGCCCACCTTGGCGGAGGCCGGCGGCGGCAGCGGGACGGTGACCAACGACCAGGTGCCGGGGGCGACGATCAAGGCGTTCGGCTCCCCCGACAAGTCGAGCGGGGACTCGCAGCTGCCCGGGATCAGCTTCCCGGGGATGCTGCAGGTCGGTTCGATCTCCACCCACTCCGTCTCGTCCACCGACAACGGAACGGCGCGCGCCTCGTCCAGCACGGTCCTCCACGACGTGTCGGTGGCCGGCGGGGCGGTGACCATCACCTCCGTCACGTCGTCGTCCGCGGTGGCCGGCTCGCAGTCCTCGGGGTCGGTGCAGGTGGCCGGTCTGCGCATCGCCGGCATCCCGGCCACGATCGACGCCAAGGGTGTGCACGCCGCCGGAACGGCGCTGCCGGGCAGCGACCTCAACCAGCAGCTCCTCCAGTCGCTCCAGTCGGCGGGGCTCAAGCTGTCGATGGCCGAGCCCACCACGTCCCACACCGCCGCCGGCGTCGCCCGCCAGGCGGGCGGCCTCATCATCGGCATCGACACTCCCGAGAGCCCGGCCGCCTCCGCCGGGGTGATCCTCGTGGAGCTCGGCGCCACCGCCGCCAGCGTGGCCACCAGCGCCGGCGCCCTGCAGAGCGTGAACGGCGTGTCCGGGCCGGGGGGAGGGACGGCCCCGTCGCCGGGCTCGGTCAGTGGCGGCGGGAGCGGCTCGTCCCTGCCGGCGGCCCTGACCGGAGGCCTCAGTGCCGGGCCCATGGACACGGGGACCGGAACGGCCGGCGTCACCTCCACACCGGCGTCCGCCGGGCCGGGGGGCGTGGTCGGAGCTCTCAACACCTTGGGCTCGGCGGCGGCCTACACCTACGGCGGCATCCCGATCGGGGTGATCGTCATCTCACTGCTGGGCCTGGTGGGCGGCAGCTGGGCGCTATCGGGGTGGGTGCGGCGGCTGGCCGCGTGGCGAGGGGAGGCATAGAGGTGACGGTGGCGTCCGACCCGGCGGTGGAGCAGCCGCCCTCAGGCCGGGCGGCGGCGCGGGACGGCCTGCGCCAGTCGCTCCTGCGCTGGGGGGCCCAGGCCCGCACGGCCGAGCTGGTGAAGCTGATCGTGATCCCGGCCTCGGTGGCGGTGGTGGGCGGCTTTGTCGTCATGTTCCTCGGGTGGTACGGGGCGGCCCGGTCCTATCCCGAGGTGGCCCAGATCCCCTACCTCATCTCCGGCGGCTTCGTCGGCCTCGGCCTCGTGGTGCTCGGCGGCCTGCTCCTGGCGTCAGCGGTGTGGATCACCCAGCTCACCCGCATGCAGCGGGCCATGGAGGAGCGCATCGATCGGATGGCGGCGTCGCCGGCTCCCGGCGTCGGGGAGAAGGCGCCGGCCCGGCGCCGGGCGGGTACGGCATCGTGAGCGGGGGGACGCAGCCGTGAGCGCGTCCGACGGCGCCGCGCCCCTTGCGGTCGAGGCGGTATCGGTCCGGTTCGGCGGCGTGCAGGCTCTGAGCGAGGTCAGCCTGCATGTCGACGCCGGCACCATCACCGGGCTGATCGGGCCTAACGGCGCCGGCAAGACGACGCTGTTCAACGTGGTGTCGGGCCTGGTGGCCCCCACCTCAGGGCGGGTGCGGCTGTCGGGTCGCGACGTCACCGCCGCCCCCACCTACCGGCGGGCCCGCCTCGGGGTGGCCCGCACCTACCAGCGCCTCGAGCTGTTCGGCTCGCTCACGGTGAGGGACAACGTCCTCGTCGGGGCGGAGCTGCGCCGGGAGTGGGACCGCAGCGGGCCCGACCCCGGCGCGACAACCGACCGCCTCCTCGGGCTGATCGGGATCGACGACGTGGCCGACGCGCGCGCCGACACTCTCTCCACCGGCACGTCGCGGCTGGTCGAGCTGGCCCGGGCCCTGGCTTCGGGGCCGCGGGTGCTGCTCCTCGACGAGCCGTCGTCCGGTCTCGACGACCGCGAGTCGGAGGCCTTCGGCCGCCTGCTGCTCCGGCTGGCCGACGAGGGGCTGGCCATTCTGCTGGTCGAGCACGACATGGACCTGGTGATGAGCGTGTGCCGGCACATCTGGGTGCTGGACTTCGGCCGCATCCTCACGTCGGGGTCGGCGGCGGAGATCAGGGAGAGCCCGGCCGTGCAGGAGGCCTACCTGGGAACGGCGGCGGCCTCGTAGCGTCGGGGCGTCAGCCGAGGCCAGCGCGGAGCACGCGGTCCAGCGTCAGGCGGGCCGCCCGCTCGTAGGTCGGCCGCCCGCCCAGCCCGATGGCCAGGTGCATGAGCCCGAACAGCAGCGCCCAGCCCACCGAGCGGGCCACCAGGCCGTCGTCGCGGCGCGGGTAGCCGGACCAGAACTCGTCCCGGGCGCCGTCGGGCAGGAGCATCCACGCCCCCGCCAGGTCGGTGGCCGGGTCCCCCGCCGACAGGTCCCCGAAGTCGATGACCGCGGCGATGGTGCCGCCGGACACCAGGAAGTTGGCGGGGTGGAGGTCTCCGTGCACCCACCGCGGCGGTCCCGGGTACGCCGGCACCGACAGCGCCGCGTCCCAGATGTCCCGCAGGCGCGCGGCGTCGACCTGTCCGGCGAGCTCCTCGACGCGGGCCACGAAGGCATCGGTGCGGGCCGCCAGGGGCACGGCGCGCCACGGGTTGTGCGGCGCCCCCGCCGGCGCATCCTGATGGAGGGCGTCGAGAAACGCCGCCAGGCGGCGGGCGGCGTCGGCCGGATCGGTGAGCGGGGCCCGGTCCCCCGGCTCGCCCTCCAGCCACGGCACGACCGACCAAGGCCACGGGTAGGCCGCCGACGGCCGGCCGACCCGAACGGGGGCGGGGACCGGCAGCGGCAGCCGGGGGGCCAGCCCCGGCAGCCACCGCTGTTCGCTCTCGATCAGGGGCACCGCCAACGACCGCCGGGGCAGGCGCACAACGAGATCGGCGCCGAGGCGCCACAGGACGTTGTCCCAGCCGGCGTCGAGATGGACCAACGGCAGGCCGGCCAGGTCGGGGTGCTGCTCGGAGAGGAGCGCCTGCACCAGCTCGCGGTCGACGCTGACGTCCCCCTCGGGCCAGCTCACCGGGTGAGCGTACCGGGCTGTGACGAATGTCAGTTGCATGATGGAATCGACTCGGTTATCGTCCGTCGCGTGAAGGTACTGACCGGCCCGGCGCCCGTCGGGGGCAGAGCCCGTCCCGCCGCCACGTTCACGGTCACCGCCCTGGGAGCCTTCATGGCCTCCCTCGACCTGTCGATCGTCAACGTCGCCTTCCCCGCCCTGGAGCGGTCCTTCCCCCGGGTCACCCCCGCCGGACTGGCCTGGGTGATCACCGCCTACAGCATCGTGTTCGGCTCCCTCCTGGTCACCGCCGGCCGGAGCGCCGACCGCTTCGGGCGGCGCCGGCTGTTCTTCCTCGGGTTGGCGGTGTTCTGCGCCGGGTCGGCCCTGTGCGGCCTGGCCCCGACCGTCCCCGTGCTCGTGGCCGGGCGGGTGGTCCAGGCCCTCGGGGCGGCCTGCCTGCTGCCGGCGTCGCTGGGGCTGCTGATCGGGGCCTTCCCCGCCGAGCGCCGGTCCCAGGTCGTGGCCCTGTGGGGGGGCGTGGGCGCCCTGGCCGTGGCCACCGGGCCGTCGCTGGGGGCGGGGCTGATCTCGGCGGGGGGATGGCGCCTGGCCTTTTACGTCAACCTCCCGGTGGCGGTGGTGGCGTGGCTGTGGGGCCGTCGGGTCCTGGGCGAGTCCGAGGTGCCGGTGGCGCCCCCCGCTCCCGACTATCTGGGCGTGGCCCTGGTGAGCCTGAGCCTGGCCTGCGTGGTGCTCGGCATCACCGAGGGCCCGTCGTGGGGGTGGCTGAGCGGGCGGGTGCTCCTGGCCTTTGCCGCCTTCGCCGGGCTGGGCGTCGCCTTCGTGGTCCGCTCCGCCCGCCACCCGGCCCCGGTCCTCGACCTCGGCCTGTTCCGGGCCCGGACCTTTGCCGTGGCCAATGCCGCCACTCTCGTCTACGCCATGGGCTTCTTCGCCATGCTGCTCGGCAACATCCTGTTCCTCACAGGTTTCTGGCACTACTCGATCCTGCGCGCCGGCCTGGCGGTGACGCCCGGGCCCTGGGTGGTGGCGGTGGTCTCGGGGTGGGCGGGGCGGATGGCGGGCCGGGTCGGCTTCCGCGCCGTGCTCGTGCCGGGGGCGTTGTGCTTTGCCCTCGGGCTCGGCTGGTACGCGACGCGGGTCGGTGTCCATCCCGCCTTCCTGGCCCGCTGGCTGCCGGGGACCCTGATCACCGGGCTCGGCATCGGGCTGACCTTCCCGGTGCTGAGCGCGGCGGCGGTGTCGAGCCTGCCGCCGCAGCACCTGGCGCTCGGCGGGGCCGTCAACCAGACCGCCCGCCAGATCGGCGGGGCGGTCGGGGTGGCCCTCCTCGTCGTCCTCCTCGGTGGCACCGGACACGTCCAGCACCTGTCGGGCTTCCGGCACCTCTGGGTTTACGGTTCGGCCATGGCCCTGCTCTCCGGCGCCATCGGCACCCTGCTCGCGGCGCCCCGGCGGGTGCAGGCCATGGCGATCGAGGAGGTGGCACCCGAGTTGCCCGCTGTCGCTGCCGGCCTCCCGGTCTCCCTCGAACCGGAGCTCGGGTGAGCGCCTCTCCCTCCGTGCCGCTTCTTCCCGATCCCTCCGACCCCAACCTGATCGGAGCCCTCAACCGCCTCGGCGCCGGGTTCCTGCCCGGCCTGATCGGGCTGCAGATAACCGGCGCCGAGCCCGGACGCGTCGATGCCCGGCTGCCGATCCGCGTCGACCACCTGGCCCCCAACGGGTTCCTGCACGCCGCCACCGTGATCGCGGTGGCGGACACCTGTTGTGGCTACGGCTGCCGGATGGCGCTCCCCGACGGAGCGGTGGGCTTCACGACCATCGAGCTCAAGTCGAACTTCCTGCGCACCCTCACCCAGGGGACACTGGCGGCCACCGCCAGCCTGGTCCACGGAGGACGCACCACCCAGGTGTGGGACGCCGAGGTCACCGACGTCTCCGACGCACGCGTCCTGGCGTTGTTCCGCTGCACCCAGGCTGTGCTCTGGCCCCGCTGACCGACCGATAATCCCGGCGGCACCGGCCGGCGGCCGCCATTGTGTTGGCCGTGGACCAGCAACCTCTCGAGACGACCGGGCGCACCCGGGTGCGGCGCCAGGCGGACCGGGGCCGTTACGACCGGGAGACGGTTTCCGCCATCCTCGACGCCGGGCTCATCTGCCACGTGGGCTTCGCCCTCGACGGCCGGCCCTGGGTCTTCCCGACGGCCTACGCCCGGGTCGCTGACGAGGTGTTCCTGCACGGCGCCAGCGCCAACTTCGGGCTGCGCGCCCTGGCCGACGGGGCCGAGGCGTGCATCACGGTCACGATCGTCGACGGGTTGGTGCTGGCGCGTTCGGCGTTCCACCACTCGATGAACTACCGCTCGGTGATGCTGTTCGGACGCGGTGCCGCCGTGACCGACCCCGACGAGAAGCGCCGCGCCCTGCTGGCCATCGTCGACCACATGGCGCCCGGCCGGTCCGTCGACACCCGCGCCCCGTCGGCGCCGGAGCTGCGCAAGAGCCTGGTCATCCGGGTGCCGATCACCGAGGCGTCGGCCAAGGTGCGTACGGGTGGACCCGTCGAGGAGCCCGAAGACATCGGTCTGGCCTACTGGGCCGGACAGGTGCCCCTGCGCCTCGTTCCGGGCGAGCCGATCAGCGACGGCGCCCCGTCAACGGCTGCCTCGCCCCCGGTGCCCGGCTACGTGGCGGGCTGGCTCACGTCCCGGGGATGACCCAGGTACCTGGTCACGGTCGGCTCCTCAGGTCGGCGACGCCCTCGCCCGTGAGGTCGTCGAGGGCGGCCTTGCGACCGGTCATCGCAGCCAGCAGCGACAGCGTGCCGGTCCCGGGTGGGGAGTTCGTCGGCTACCTGCGCGTGACCCCGGGCCGGGGCGGCGGGGCCCACGTCGAGGTCCACCAGCCTGGTCGACCTCCCGCTCCAGGCGGAGTTCATGGCGTGGGGCCTGGTGCTCGGCCGCCTGAAGGCCGGCGTGGTGGCGGCGTCGGACCCGAGCGCCCCGGTGGCGCCGAGGAGGACCCGGGCCAAGCGCCGTCGCTCAGCCTGATCCCCCTGACCCGACCCGCGTCAACACGTCGTCGGTCCACGCGACCGCACTGGTGGCGTTGAGGATGCCCCGCTTCAGGGTCGACCCGGGAAGCGACCGGTCGTCACCCAGGGAGGCCTCGATGGCCCGCAGCACGTCGAGGCGTCGCTCCAGCCGCAGCCGGTGCTCCCGGACCACCCGCCCGAGCACCTCGGCGGGGAGGTAGTGGCCGAAGAAGACGATGAGCGTGATGGCCGAGCGGACCTGGTCGTCTCGGGGATCGGCCAGGGCGAACCTCTGGAACCAGGCCCTCACCTCGTCCCGGCCGGCGGCGGTGATGGAGAAGCGGGCGGCGGCGCCCTCCTCGGCCAGGCCGGCGTCGACCAGGCGCCGGACCTCCCCGTACACCTGGCTGCGGGTCATGCTCCAGAACCCGCCGACGGAACGGTCCACGGCCGACCAGATCTCGGCGCCGGACATGGTCCCGTCCGCCTCCCAGCGCCCGCGGTCCGGCGGCGGAGGCCCGATGTCCAGCAGCCCGAGCACGCAGGCGGCGGTCGAGTTGAGGGCCCTCGCCATGTCCCCCACCTTAGTCTTGACGGGCGTCCTGATAGGACATCTAATTAGGAGGATCCGAGGGAGGGCGAATGGACACCATCGAGTTGGTCCGGGAGTACTACGAGCGGGTCTGGCAGAAGGGCGATGTCGAGGCCATCGACGACCTCCTCTCCCCTGATCACGTCGACGAGACCCCGCCGTCCGGGTTCGACGGGACCAGGGAGGCCCAGAAGCAGATCGCCGCCATGATGCGCGACACCTGCAAGGACAAGGTCGTCGACCTGCTCGACATCGTCGTCGACGGCGAGCGCGTGGCCGGCGTGTGGCGCATGACCTGGACCCAGGTGGGCGACCTGTGGGGAATGGTGCCCGCCGACGGCAGGCGTCTGGAGATGGACGGGATGGACCACTTCGTCGTGCGCGACGGTCGGATCGTCCGCACCCGCCACGTCGAGAACTGGCTCGGCGTGCTGATCCAGCTGGGAGCGTTCGGAGCCTGAGGGCCCCGAGCGCCCGGGGCCGGCTCCGGCTCCGCCTGGATCAGCCCCCGGCGCGGGCAGCGATGTCGTGGGGCCCCGCCGCCGGATAGCCCTTGGCGGCGCGCACGGACTCCCCCCACGGGGCGAGGATGGCCACGAGATCGTCGAAATCGGCCCCGAGGGCGTCCACGATCGGCCGGCAGTGGTGATCCGTGGCCACCTCGACGACCTCGCGTTCCTTCCGGCCCGCATCGGTCAGCTTTCCGTCGGCCAGTAGGCCGCGGGCAACGAGGCGGGCCTCGGCGGCGTCGAGATCCTCGTCGGTCCACGACCGGGTGCGGATGTAGGTGCGCAGCGGCAGGCCCCAGTACGCCTCGGTCAGCAGCCCGATCTCGGTGGCGTCGAACCCGGACGTGGTCCACGCCGCCACGTGGGCGTCACCGCGGAACTCCCGCAGCATGTCGGCGCGCCGCCAGGCATCCCCGAGCGGGGTCCCCGGCAGCGGCAGCGACGACAGCCCGGAAAAGAGAGGCTTCCCCTCGGGGCGGAGGGGCGCCACGGCCCGGGCCAGCAGCGCGTTGGCGCGTTCGACACCATCAGGCTCCTCCCCCAGGATCCGGCGCAGCTGACCCACGCCGCCGTCGTCGCGCGCCGCGCAGATCGTGGCGGCGTCGGTGAGCTGCCAGCCCGCGGTGACGAGCGGGACCACCACGGCCGGGTTGAAGACACCGAAGGCGGCGGCCACCAGACTCCCGGGCACCTGGCCCATCACCGATCCCCGGCTGCAGAAGTAGGCGGCGCCGTCGGGAGCGGCCACCCCGGCAAAGTCCCCCGGGCTGGCTCCGAACCCCAGGGCCGCGTACCCGGTGTGGCACTCCGGCGAGAAGTACACCTGGCCCGCCACCGGCTCGAGCGCAGCCGCCAGGGCCCGGGCCTTCCTCGACTGCTCCTCCATGTGATCCTCCCCCGGACCGGACAGCCGGACGGCGCCGTGCGTCGGTATCGTATGAGGGGCCAGGTCGGGATCGACGCGGTCGAGGGCGATGGAGTTGCACGCCGGGCGCCAGGCCGGCCCCGCCGGGCCTACGACCGAGGTCGGCGGTCAGCTGTCGCGGGCCAGGATGTCGGCCGCCGCCCGCATCTGCCGGGCGAGGTGCTTGCGCGCTTCCGCCTTCGAGGACTGACGGATCTCCTCCTTGGCCTCTTTGATCGCGGTCCGCAGACCCTGGATGGCCTCGTGGGCCTCGGAGGTGGCGGCCCTCACCGCCTCCCGCTCCCCGCTGATCTGCTTGAGGAGCTGGTCCAGCTCGGTCCGGGCCCGGTCAGCCCGGGCAACGGTGTCCTCGAGGGGTTCGACCATTGGCTCAGCGTAGGCGGGGGCCGTGGCGGTCCGGATCGACCTCGGCCGGCGGCGGTGCCCCGGGCGCGGCTCAGAGCGCGTCCCGTCGGACCATCCAGTCGTCGATCAGCCTGCGGGCAATGCTGATCCCGGACGGGATCGCGGGCACCTCGCCGGGGGAGAACCACCGCGCCTCCGCGATCTCCCCCGCCTGGCACACGATCTCACCACCACTCCATTCGGCGGTGAACCCGACCATGAGCGAGTGCGGAAAGGGCCACGGCTGGCTGCCCCAGTACCGGACGGCCCCGAGAGCGACCCCGACCTCCTCGCCAACCTCCCGGTGAACCGCCTCCTCCAGGGTCTCCCCCGGCTCCACGAACCCGGCCAGACACGAGAACATCCCCCCGGGGAAGTTGACGTTGCGCGCCAGCAGGGCCCGTCCGTCGTCGGGGCGCTCGACCAGCACGATGACGGCCGGCGCCAGGCGGGGAAAGGCCAGGAGCCCGCATTCCGGACACCGGCGGGCCCGCTCCCCAGCCGAGGGCTCCGTCGGGCTCCCGCACCGGCCGCAGAAACAGTGGTTGCGCTGCCACTCCACGAGTTGGACGGCGCGGCCCGCCAGCTTCCAACGGGCTTCGTCGACCCTCCCCCACAGCGAGTAAAGATCGGTGAGGTCCTCGTCGGCCTCGGGCCCCAGCTCGACGGCCCAACAGTTCTGGCCGGCCAGGGTGCCGAGGAAGAGACCGCTCTCGGGCGTCGGGCCCTCCGCCAGCGCCACCCGGGACTCCCGCACCGACACCAGCAGGACGGGACCGTCGGGGGACGAGGGCGGCTCGACGTGGGGGGCGAACATGGCCGGGCCCATGATGCCCGGCCCCGGTTGGACGCCGCGCAGCTGCCATACACACTGGAGGTCCGCCAGACGGCCGAGGTGCTGCGCGCGGTGGCCCGGTCCCTGCGGGTCGACCTCCCCGATCGGGTACACCGCATCCCTCTTCTCCACCGAGGAGCTCCAGTCGGTCGTCGACGAGTTGGTGCCCTGGGCGTAACACCCCGGCGGGGTCCGCACCGACCATGATGGAGCCGTGCCGGAGCTGAGAAACGGATCGGTCCGCCTGTGGTACGCCGAGCGAGGCGATCCGGAGGGACCGCCGACGATCCTCCTGCACGGGCTGTTCTTCTCCCGCCGGCTGTTCGAACGTCTGGCTCGTCGTCTGCCCGAACAGCGCATGCTCCTCCTGGACCTCCGGGGGCACGGGCGCTCGTCTCGTCCCATCGAGCCTTCGTCCTACAGCTGGGAGCTCATGGGGCGCGACGTCCTCGCTCTCATGGACCTTCTCGACCTGCCCCGCGCCACCGTCGGGGGACTGTCCCTCGGTGCCAACGTGGCTCTCGCCGTCGCCTCGCTGGCGCCGCAGAGACTGTCGGGCGCCATCATCGAGATGCCGGTCCTCGAAGGCGGCCGTCCGGCGGCCGAGCGGGTCTTCGGGGCCGTGGCCACCGCCCTCCAGGGGGCCGGCTGGCTCATGCGCCCGGCCACGCGTGCCTCGGCGCCTCTCCGGCGGACCCGGTACCCCGAGCTGGGATCCTTCGCCGACCTCCTCTCACTGGAGCCGACGGCGGCTGCCGCCATGCTGCGCGGCCTGATGGACGAGCACGAGGTCGTTCGCAAAGGCCCGCAGGCGCTCGCCCGCGAGGCTGTTCCGACGCTCGTGATCGGTCACCGTCACGATCCGATCCACCCCTTGGACGACGCTCGGGACATCATCTCCACGGTGCCGGGCTCGCGGCTGCACGTCATGGCCACCCAGGCCGACCTCAGGTTCCGGATCGGGCACTACGCCGAGATCATCGGGGACTTCCTCCGCACGCTGCCCGATGGTGGTGAGCGAGGCCGGCGCTCGTCATAATCGCTGGCCCTCGAGGCCGGCCCTGGTCATCATGCGACATGGGCGTGACGGTTGTGGCGACTGACGACGCGGGCGAGGTCCTGGACCGGGCCCACGCCCACCTGGTGAGTGAGCCGGTGTTGCACAACCCGATCACCGGCCTGCTCCACGCCCGGGTGGCGCGACCGGAGCCCGGTCGGTACTGGGTCGTCGAACGCGATGGTGCGGCAGCGGGGGTGGTGTTGCAGTCACCCATCGACTTCTTCGCCACCACCACACCCATGAGCACCGAGCACACGACGGCCGCGGTCGACGCCATCGTCGACGCCGGCACCGAGCTGCCCGGGGTCAACGCCGAAGCGGCCACCGCCGCCCGCTTTGCCGGGCACTGGACCGAGCGCACCGGCCGCGCCGCTCATGCCGACCAGGGCCAGCGGATCTACGCCCTGGAGCCGCCGGCATCGGCCCGCCCCACGACGGGCGGACCCCGCCTGGGCGAGGGGACCGACCGCGACCTGCTGGTCGAATGGATGGCCGCCTTTCATGCCGAGGCCGGAGAGGGTCCGGGCACCCCCGACGAGATGGTCGAGCGCCGGCTGGCCAACCGCGACCTCTGGCTGTGGGAGGACGGGGCCCCGGTCTCACTGGCGGGGATCTCCGCCCCCGTCGCCGGCGTGTCCCGGGTCGGGCCGGTCTACACACCCAAGCCCGTTCGGGGCCGGGGGTACGCCTCGGCCCTGGTGACGGCCGTGTCCGCCGCCGCGACCGAGGCCGGCAACGGGTGCATGCTCTACACCGACCTCTCCAACCCGGTGTCCAACTCCATCTACCGGGCCATCGGCTACCGCGCCGTGGCCGAGGCCCTGCGCTACCGCTTCGCAGGTCCGACCAAAGGCGATACTGGTGGATCGCACCGCGTGGACCACTCGACGGCATCCGGGTCGTAGACCTCAGCGGGGCCCGCTCGGGTCCGACCTGTACCCGGCAGCTGGCCGACATGGGTGCCGACGTGGTCACCGTCTCCCACCCCCGGCGGGCGGATCTCGGCGGGTCCGACGCGCTCAACCTCAACCGCAACAAGCGGTCGGCGTTGGTCGACCTGTCCACCGACGACGGACGGCAGATCCTGTTCGACCTCTGCTCCCGGTCCGACGTGCTGGTCGAGAACTTCCGGCCGGCCGTGAAGGCCCGCCTCGGCATCACCCCGGCGGCGGTGTGGGAGCACAACCCGCGGCTCGTCTACGCCAGCATCTCCGGATTCGGACAGACCGGCCCCTACGCCGACCGGCCCGGGGTCGACCAGATCGCCCAGGGCCTCGGCGGCTTGATGAGCGTCACCGGCCCTCCGGGCGGGGGCCCGTGGCGCACGGGCATCGCCGTATCGGACACCGCCGCCGGCACCCTGCTGGCCCAGGGGATCCTGGCGGCCCTGGTCGCCCGGCAGCGCACCGGGCGGGGGCAGTGGGTCCACACCTCCCTTCTCGAGGCCATGGTGAGCTTCATGGACTTCCAGGCGGCCCGCTGGCTCAACGACGGGGAGATCCCCCAGCAGGAGGGAAACGAGCACCCGACGATCACGGGCATGGGCACCTACGCCGCCAGTGACGGCCTGCTCAACGTGGCGGCCATCGGGTCGTGGTCCAGGTTCTGCACGGCCCTCGGCGCGCCCGAGCTCGCTACCGACCCGCGCTTCGGGACCCACACCGAGCGTCTCCGCCATCGCCCCGAGCTGCACGACCGCCTGAGCGAGATCCTGTCGGGGTCGACGGTGACCGACTGGGTCGAGCGGCTCAACGCCGCCGGCTTCCCGGCCGGGCCGGTCCTGGGCGTCGACGAGGCCATGGACGATCCCCAGGTCAGTCATCTGGAGATGGTCAGCGAGGCAGGAGAGGGACGGGTGCTGCGCCACCCGGTGACCTTCACCGAGACGCCGGCGTCGGTGCGCTCCCCCGCTCCGTCCCCGGGTGCGGACACCCGCGAGGTGCTCACCGAGCTGGGCATCGGGGAGGAGCGCATAACCGAGCTCATCGCCGGCGGCGTGGTCGCCACCGACCGGTCCGCTCCCGCCTGGAACGCCTAGGACGGCGGTACCCTCGATCCGATGTCCGACTACGTGGCCGTCAACCGCGCCAACTGGGACGACCGGGTCCCGATCCACGTGGCGTCACGCTTCTACGACGTCGAGGGCTGGCTGGCGAGGCGTCCGGGCATGCGGGAGCGGGAGCGGTGCGCCCTGGGTGACGTGGCCGGCCTCGACGTGGTGCACCTGCAATGCCACTTCGGGCTCGACACCCTCGCTCTGGCCGACTCGGGGGCGCGGGTAACCGGCGTGGACTTCTCAACCGAGGCCATAACCGAGGCCCGCCGCCTGGCGGAGCGCGCCGGGCTCAGCGACCGGGCCCGCTTCGTCGAGGCCGACGTGCTCCGCGCCGCCGAGGCGCTGGCCCCGGAGACGTTCGACCTCGCCTACGTGAGCCTCGGGGCGCTGTGCTGGCTCCCGAGCGTGCGGCAGTGGGCCGCACAGGTCGCGTCGGTGCTCCGCCCCGGCGGGCGCCTCTACCTTCACGACAGCCACCCGCTCGCGTGGGCCCTGGCCGACGACGAGACCCGCCTCGAGCACACCTACTTCGAGGAGAGCGAGCCGTACGTGGACGACAGCGACATCACCTACACCGACGGTGACGTCCGGATCGGCAGCACCCGGTCCTACGAGTGGAACCACTCCCTCGGCGAGATCGTGGGCGCCCTCGTGGACCAGAGAATGCAGCTGGTCACGATGGAGGAGCACGACTGGACGGTCTGGCCCCGCTTCCCGTGGCTGGTCGAGACGGACGACCACCGCTGGGAGTGCCCGCCGGGGCGGCCCCGGATGCCGCTCACGTACACGATCGTCGCATTGCGTCCCTGACACGGGGCCTCAGGCCGGCGCCTCGGGGTCGAGCGCTCGGTCGACCCGGCGTAGACTGGGGCTGGACGCCGAGACCGGCCCGAACCGGGCTGGAGCCGAGACGAGGTGGGTTGCACATGGCTGACGTGGAGACCAGGCCCCGGGCCCTGTTCAAGCGGATGGAGGACTCCACCGCCGAGGACTGGCAGCTGATCATGGGCCAGCACGGTGAGCTGGTCACCGTGCTCCCCGACCGGATCCTCGAGCAGCTGCGGATGTTGGACGACGAGGGCGGCGGCTTCGCCGTCGACCGCCTCACCCACAGCCTGCAGACGGCCGCCCGCGCCGAGAAGGACGGGCGCGACGACGCCTACCTCATCTGCGCTCTCCTCCACGACATCGGGGACACCCTCGGTCCGCTCAACCACGCCGACATCGCCGCGGCCGTCCTGCGCCCGTGGGTCAGCGACGAGTACCACTGGATGGTGCAGCAGCACGCCACCTTCCAGGGCTACTACTTCTGGCACCACATCGGCGGGGACCGCAACGCTCGGGACGCCTTCGCCGGCCACGAGCACTACGACCTCACCGAGGAGTTCGTGCGCACGTACGACATGCCTGCGTTCGACGAGGACTACAAGACCCCGCCGCTCTCGCACTACGAGCCACTCATCCGGTCTTTCTTCGCCGGGCGGGCCGGTTAGAGCTCCCCCGGGAACCCCTGACCGGGAGCGGGCCGCTCCCTCACCACGGTGGCGGGGTCCTTGTCCGGGCGCAGCCCCTCGAAGCGGGGATGGCGCAGCCGGCCGTCGCGCGTCCACTCGCTGAAGGCGACGTTGGCGACCAGCCGGGGCTCGACCCAGTGGACCCGGGGCTCGCGCACCCGCTCGGCAAACGGAGAGTCGGCCCTCTGGAGCGGGGCAAGCGCCCCGGCCAGCCGGGCCAGCGTCTCGGTCGTGAAGCCGCTGCCGACCTTGCCGGCGTAGTGCAGGGCGCCGTCCTCGTGGTAGCCGACGAGGACGGCCCCGATGTGGGCACGGCTGCCCTGGGGCTCGGTCCACCCCCCGATCACCAGCTCCTGGCTGGCCGAGCACTTGAGCTTGGCCCACTTGCCCGAGCGGCCCGCCGTGTAGGGCGCGGCGGTGCGCTTGGCCACCAGCCCCTCCCAGCCCTGGCTGCAGGCCGACGCCAGCAGGTCCCCGGGGTCACCCGGGAGCTCGTCGACCGGGCGCAGGACGGGCCCGTCGGTCACCACCTGGGTGAGCAGGCGGCGGCGGTCGGTCTGGGCCAGCGAGGTGGTGTCCTCGCCGAGGAGGTGGAGGAGGTCGAACACGCCGTACACGACGCGATGGCTCGCCTGATGCTGCTGCAGCTGCCCGAAGCCGACGAAGTCGGAGCCGTCGTGCGCGACCAGCTCGCCGTCGAGGGTGAAGCTGTCCGGCGCCAGCGTCCCGACGGCGGTCGCCACCTCGGGGAAGCGGTCGAGGAACGAGTTGTGGTTGCGCGACCACAGCTCGACCGTCGCGCCGTTGCGCACCGCCAGGCAGCGCAGGCCGTCGAGCTTGCGCTCGTAGACCCATCCCTGGCGGGGCTGGGCCAACCACGCCGGGGCGTCCACCAGAGTGGCGAGCATCGGCGGCAGCCACCGAGCCCGAGCCACCGCCGCACCCTACCGGCGCCCCGCTCCGGCTCGGTCCCGTAGCCTCGGGTCGTGGCCGAACAGCTCGAGTTCAAGGACCCGATCAGGCGCCAGCCCATCACCATCCGGTTGGTCCGCAGGGCCGACCTGGAGGTGATCGGCCATCAGCGCAAGCCCCGCCCCGCCCACCTGAAGGCCCTGACCGCCTCGCTCGAGCGCATGGGCTACGTCACTCCGCTCGTCGCGGTCGAGCGCGAGGGCAAGCACGTGATCATCGACGGCCAGCACCGCTTCCACGCCGCCAGCGAGCTGGGCGTGAAGGAGTTCCCGGTGGTCGTGGTCCCGGAACGCCTGGCCCGGCGGATGATGAGCCTCAACGTCGAGCAGAACCTCAACATCAGGGAGCGGGCCACCATCGCCCTGTCGATCTACCGGGACATCCTGGAGGACTCCCCCAACCGCACCGAGGACCACGGGGATGTGGTCGACTCCATCGAGACCCCGCACCTGGTGACCCTCGGCCTCGCCTACGAACGCTCGGGCCGCCTGGCGGGAAGCGCCTTCGAGCTGATCCTCAAGAAGTGCGACGGCTTCCTCGACCGGCCCCTGCACGATGCCTACGAGATCCGGGAGGGCCGGGCCGAGAGGCTGCTGGAGGCGGCCGATCGGGTGAAGGCGGTCGAGGAGGCCCTCAAGGAGCGCGGGGCATGGCATTCCATGGCCCGCTACCAGATCATCAGCTACGCCAACCCGACCAAACGGGCGCGCAAGCCGGCCGACTTCGACAAGACGTTCGCCAAGTTCATCGCCACCCTCACCGAGCTCGAGGCGTCCCCGCAGAAGGTCCTGGGCGAAGAGACCGACGCCGAGTAGCGCCCCTCGCGCTCCCCGAGATTCGTGCGACCCGGACTAAGAGGTTGCGCGGATAGGGGCCATCAGGACTGACCCAGATGGCCGCCGTCTATGAGCTTGATGATGAGCAGGATGCCGACCACGAAGGAGAGCTGGGCGGCACGGTGGGCGGTCTT
>DASUHN010000256.1 GCA_036273495.1 Acidimicrobiales bacterium
TGATCTCGGCCCCCCAGATCAGCCGCAGTTCCCGCTCGGGGAGGCCGACCAGGTCGTGGCCGGCGTAGAGGACCTGGCCCTGGCGCACCACGTTGCTCTTCGGGAGCAGCCCCATGATCGAGCGGGACAGGATCGTCTTGCCCGACCCCGACTCCCCGACGATCCCCAGGGTCTGGCCCCGGTTGAGGGTGAGCGACACGCCGTCCACGGCCCGCACCAGGCCCCGCTCGGTACGGAAGTGGGTCGACAGGTCGATGACCTCGAGCAGGGGTCCGCCGTCGCGGACCTGGAAGCGCGCCGGGTCGGCCAGATGGGGACGGCGCCGGCGCAGGTGGAGGCTCACACGCCACCTTCGCGGATGTTGAAGAACGCCTGGAGCCGGTCACCGGCCACGTTCAGGGCCAGGACGGTGACGAAGAGGAACAGGGACGGCCACAGGGCCACCAGCGGGTGCACGGTCATGATCCCGCGTCCCTCGGCGATCATGTTCCCCCACGTCGGGGTGGGGAGGCGGATCGACAGGCCGAGGAACGACAGCGCTCCCTCGGCCACGATGGCCACGGGCACCGACACCAGACCGAGGGCGATGGCCGAGGGGACCACGTTGGCCAGGATCTCCCGGAAGATGATCCTGCCGTTCTTGGCCCCGAGCAGGCGCGCCGCCATCACGAACTCGCGCTGGGCAAAGCGCAAGGTGTTCCCCCGCACGACGATGGCCAACGGACCGATGGACAAGACGCCGATGGTGATGGTGATGTGGAGGAAGGTCGGCCCCCAGAAGGCGACGACGGCGATCAGCAGGACCAGCGCCGGGAACGCCAGGATCACGTTCGACACCCCGAGCACGATGCCGTCGAGGATCCCGCCGTAGTAGCCCGCCACCAGGCCCAGGACCCCGCCGACCACCAGCCCGAAGAAGATCGAGAAGGTGCCGACGGCCAGCGACACCCGGGCCCCGTAGATCACCCGGGAGAACAGATCGCGGCCGAGGTCGTCGGTGCCGAGCAGGTGGTGCAGCGACGGGTTGAGGCCCGGCAGGTCCGAGCCGATGGCCTTCGGGTCGGGTATGGGCAGCAGCCCCGCGGTCGCGGCCAGCACGACCAGCAGGGCGATCCAACCCGTCGCCACCCAGAATCCCGCTCCCAGCCGCCGCCCGGACCGGCCGCTCTGGGCGCCGATCCCCCCGCCCATCGGCATCTGGCCGACGGCGCCCGCCCCGGTGGGGGCGAGGGCCTCGGCTCCCGCGAGGGGGGGCTCCGGCGCCTCGAGAATGGTGGTGGCGTCAGGCTGCAGCTCGGACATCTCGGACTCTCGGATCGAGGAGCGGGTAGCTGAGGTCGAGGAGGAAGTTCACCATCACGTAGGCCACGACGACCAGCAGCACGGCTCCCTGCACGATCTGGTAGTCGTTCTGGAGGATGGCGTTGACGGTGTTGAAGCCGATCCCGGGGATGGCGAAGAGGTACTCGACGATGAAGGTCCCGCCGACGAGGGCGCCGACGTTCAGCCCGCCGATGGTGACCAGCGAGAAGGTGGACGGCCGGAAGGCGTGGCGTAAGAGGATCCACCAGGTCGGCATCCCCTTGGCCCGGGCCATGGTGATGAAGTCCTCCTGGAGGGTGGCGATCATGTCGGCGCGGAGGACGCGTTGGTACAGGGCGATCGAGCCCAGGCCCAGGGCCAGCGACGGGAGGAAGACCGAGCGGATGTTCTGGACGAAGCTGTCGGTGATGTGGGTGTAGCCGGTGGCGGGGAACCAGTGGATCGTCACGGCGAAGAGGAACACGAGCAGCACGCCCCGCACGTAGTCGGGGACCGACAGCGTCCCGAAGGCGGCGGTGGTGGCCACCCGATCGATCCGGGTGTTGGCCCGGTAGGCGCTGAGGATCCCGAGCGGGATGGCGATCACGACGGCGATGATCTGGGAGAAGATCAGCAGCTCGAGGGTCACCGGGATCGACTGGGCCAGCACCGTCGAGACGGGCTCGTCGTTCAGGTACGACTGGCCCAGGTGGCCGGACAGCGCCCCGCGCACCCAGTCGACGTACTGGATCGGGATCGGGCGGTTGAGATGGAGCTGGGCCGTGCACTTGGCCACGTTGGCGGCCGTGGCGTTGGCCTTGAGGATGGCGTAGCAGGGGCTGCCCGGCAGCAGGTGGATCATCTCCGACGTCAGGAAGGTGACGACGAACAGGACCGGGATCAGCAGGAGGAGCTTGCGCAGGATGTATCGCACGGCCGCTCAGTCCGTCGGGCGGCCCTCGCTGGCCGCGATCAGTAGCTCCCGGATGGCTGTTGCCGGATAGCGCCGGTGCCCGCTCGGGGTCAGCACCGAGGGGATCCGCCCTCTGCGACCCCACTCCGACACGGTCCGCTCGGACACCTGGAACAGGACGGCCACGTCACTGGTACGCAGCAGCCGTTCGGAGAGTTTGTCCGGCGCGCCCTCCGGCCCGAAGAGCTCGTCGAGCAGCTGCGTGCGGGTGGCTCTTATCGACTCGCTCCTGCATCCGGGCGGACAGTAGTCCGGGCTTCTCGGTTCTCTGCTTTCGCCGGATCGGCAGGTTGGGGCCGGACCTGAGCGGTCCGCCGCCCCGCCGCAGGTCGTCCCCTACCATCCCCGTCCCGTGAGACCGGCGGACCGGACCACCATCGACAGCCTGCCCGCCTGGACCGGCGGGGCCGTGGCCGTGGTCCTGGTGGCCGCGGTGGCCGCCGGCGTCGTGCTGCGCTTCTGGACGCGGTCCGACCTGTGGCTGGACGAGGCCCTCACCGTCAACATCTCCCGGCTCCCGCTGAGCCAGATCCCCGGGGCGCTACGCCACGACGGTTCGCCCCCTCTGTACTACTTCCTCCTGCATCTCTGGATGCGGGCGTTCGGCACCTCGGACGGGGCCATCCGGGCCCTGTCGGGCGTGTTCGGCATGGTCAGCCTGCCGATGGCCTACCTGGCCGGCCGGCGCCTGGCCGGGCGCACCGTCGGGTGGACGGCCCTGGCCCTCGTGGCCACCTCCCCGTTTGCCGTCCGGTACTCCACCGAGGCCCGGATGTACATGATGATCGTGGCCCTGAGCCTGGCCGGCTTCCTGGCCGTGGACGCCGCCCTGCGCCGGCCCGATCCGCTGCGCCTCGTGGCCGTCGGCGTGGTCAGCGGCCTGCTGGCCCTGTCGCACTACTGGTCGCTGTACCTGATCGCCGCCACCGTCGTGCTGCTCGGCTGGCTCTGGCGGCACGAGGGTGGCAGGGACCCCCGCGCTCGGGCCGCCTTCCGGTCCCTGGTGGCGGTGGTGGCCGGGACCGTGGTCTTCCTGGCCCCGTGGGCCCGGATCATGGTCTTCCAGCTGCGCCACACCGGGACGCCGTGGTCGGGGCGGGCCAGCTTCTCCGCCATGGTCAACTCGGTCAGCGACTTTGCCGGCGGGGCCAGCAGCACGGGCCGGGCCCTGGGACTGCTGTTCTTCGCCCTGGCCGGGCTGGGGCTGTTCGGGGCGGCCGTCGACCGGGTCCGCGTCGACCTCGACCTGCGGACCCGCCCCCTAGGGCGGTCGATGGCGTGGCTGTCCTTCGGCACCCTCGGCCTGGGCGTGGTGACCGGCTACGTGGCCCACTCGGCCTACACCGCCCGCTACACGGCGGTCGGCTTCGCCTTCTTCATCCTGCTGGTGGCGGTGGGGGTGACCACCCTCGCCGACGCCCGGGTGCGCTACCTGGTGGTCGGCGCCGCCGTCGCCTTCGGCCTGGGCAGCTCGGCGCCCAACGTCACGACCAACCGCACCCAGGCGGCGCAGATCGCCCGCGCCCTCGACGCCCGGGGCGGGCCGGGGGACGTGGTCGTGTACTGCCCCGACCAGTTGGGCCCCGGGACGGCCCGGCTGGTGACCGGCCGCTTCGTCCAGATCACCTACCCCCGGGCCACCGGCCCCCAGCGGGTCGACTGGGTCGACTACGCCAAGGTGAACGCCGCCAGCCAGCCGGCGCAGTTCGCCCGCGCCGCCATCGCCCGGGCCGGGCCCGGACACAGCGTGTGGCTGGTGTTCTCCCCCGACTACCTGACCATCGGGGACAAGTGCACCTCGCTGGAGGCCGACCTCGCCGCCCTCCGGCCTCACTCCCGGGCATTCGTGGCCCAGAGCAGCAAGTACTTCGAGCACGCCAGCCTCGACCGCTTCTGGCCGTCGTGAGCCTCCCGCGCCGGGTGTCTCCTCCCCCGAGACGCCGGGCATGAGGCGCTTCGAGTCCGTCCGGGCCGCCGCCCTGCCGTGGGCGGTCGGGCGGGTCGTGGTGATCGGCGCCCTGGCCCTGTCCCGCTACCTGGCCGACCACGTGCACCCGGCCGCCGCCGTGGTCACCCGGGCCCACGAGGGGCTGCTCGGCTGGGACGCCGGCTACTACCGGGACCTGGCCCTGCAGGGCTACGCCGGCCTGCCCCGCCCGGCCGTGCGCTTCTTCCCCCTGGTCCCGCTCGTGACCCGGGCCCTGCACAAGGTCACCGGCCTGTCCGCCGGCGCCTCCCTGATCGGGCTGGTCAACGTCGCCGCCCTCCTGGCCGGCGTCCTGCTCTACCGGCTGGTCATGACCGAGACGGCCCGGCGCGACCTGGCCCGGCGCGCCGTGTGGATCCTGGCCCTGGCCCCCTCGGCCTTCGTCCTCGTGATGGGCTACGCCGAGGCCGTCCTCCTCGTGCTCGGGATCGGCGCCTTCCTGGCCCTGCGCACCCACCGGTGGTGGTGGGCGGCGGCGGCCGGGTACCTGGCCGGCCTGACCCGGCCCATCGGCCTCGTCCTGGTCCTTCCCGCCCTCGCCGAGGTGGCCCTGTCCCTCCGCTCCCACCCCTCCGACGACCCCCTCCCGGGCCAAGCCGGCTCGTCCCTCCGTCCCGCCCCCCTGGCCCACCGGCCCGGCACCGGCGCCCCCGACCTGCGCCACGCCCCGCTCACCCACCAGCTGGGCGCGGCCGCCGCCGTGCTGGCGCCCCTCGCCGGCTGCTTCACCTTCCTGGGGTGGGTGGGGGCCCGCTTCGGGGACTTCTGGCTGCCCCTGCGGGTGCAGGAGTCGGGGAACCTCCGGGGCCGGTTCAGCGACCCGCTCGTCACGGTGGTGCACGACGCCAAGGACCTCTTCCACGGCCACGTCGGCACCGGTCTCCACGTCCCGTGGCTGGCGGTGTTCGTGGTCCTCCTGGTGGTGGCGCTGCGCCGCTGGCCCCTGCCCTACGGCCTGTATGCCCTCGGCGTGCTCGCCCTGGCGGTGAGCTCCGCCAACTTCGACTCGCTGGAGCGCTACGCCCTGTCCGCCTTCCCGTTCGTGCTGGCCGGGGCCGGCCTGGTCTCCGGAGAGGAGACCGAGCGCACCGTGTTCAGCATCCTCGGCGCCCTGCTCCTGGCGTACTCGGTGCTCGCCTTCCTGAACGCCGTCGTCCCCTGAGCGACCGGGCGGTCCCCGGGTCGGCCGGTGGCGGCCCGGTACCCTGTCGAGGCTCTTCGCTTCCTCATTCCGGACACAGACTCCTCACAGGGGACCGCATGCCGTCACCGGAGACCAGCCCGCCGGACCCGGACGTCGTCGTCATCGGCGCGGGCCCGGCCGGCCTCACCGCCGCCTACCAGCTGGGCAAGCACGGCCGCCGGTCGGTAGTGCTCGAGGCCGACGACGTCGTGGGCGGAATCAGCCGGACCCCGGAGCGGGACGGCTGGCGCTTCGACATCGGCGGGCACCGCTTCTTCACCAAGGTGCGCCCGGTCGAGGAGCTCTGGCACGAGATCCTGCCCGACGAGGACTTCCTGATGCGGCCGCGCATGAGCCGCATCCACTACCGCGGCCGGCTCTTCGACTACCCGCTCAAGGCCGGCAACGC
>DASUHN010000257.1 GCA_036273495.1 Acidimicrobiales bacterium
CGTCGAGCCGGTAGCGCCCGCCGAGCACGACAGGGGCGGTATCGGTCACGACGGGAGGCTACCCGGACCCCTTCGCGTTAGCCCTGCGGGCCTGGAAGGCTTGCGGCGCCATGAGCTTCATCACCCACCTGATGGACAGCCTGCGTGGGTGGCCGCTCCTGGCCCTGGTGTTCCTGATCCCCGCCCTCGAGGCGTCGGTGTTTCTCGGCTTCGTCTTCCCGGGCGAGACCGCGGTCGTGTTCGGGGGCGCGGTGGCGGGCCAGCACCACGCCAACCTGGCCGCGGTCGCGGTGGTGGCCGTCCTCGGCGCCGTGATCGGGGACACGGTGGGGTTCGTGGTCGGCCGGCGGTGGGGGGAGTGGCTGGTGGCCCACACCGCCGGGCGGTTCGTGAAGGCGGAGAACATCGCCCGGGCGCGCAGCTACGTGGCGCGCCGCGGCGGGCGGGCCGTGTTCCTCGGGCGGTGGACGGCGGTGCTCCGCGCCCTGGTGCCGGGGGCGGCGGGGATGGCCGGGATGCGCTACAGCCTGTTCCTGCCGTGGAACGTGGCCGGAGGAACGGTGTGGGCGGTGGCGTGCGCCTATGCCGGATGGGCGGCGGGAGCCAGCTGGGACCACGTGGTGAAGATCATCAACCGCGCCGGCCTGGTGGGGATCGCCGCCATCGTGATCCTGGTGGTGGCCGTCGTGGTGGTCAGGCGGCGGCGGGAGCGCCGGCTGCCGACGGCGTGATCACCCGAGCCCGGCTCACCCGAGCCTGCCTCACACGAGCACCACGCCGACGACGGTCCCCGCCACCACCAACCAGGCCACGATCTCGGAGGTGACGAGGCGGGGCCGCGATGGCACCACCTGGCCCACACCGCCGCGCGCCTCGATGGCGTCGGCCATCTCCTGGGCCCGGCGCGCCGACGACACGAGGGCGGTCACGAGGATGTCGTTGAGCTGGCCGAACAGCTCGCGCAGGGTGTCCGGCTGCGGGGGGTTGCGCACCCGTCGGGCCGCCCACAGCGTGCGCATCTCGTCGATCAGCAACGGCATGCACCGCACGGCCAGGGCCACCACCAGCGCCACCTCGTCGACCGGGACGCGCACCAGCCGGGCGGGGGCGGCCAGGGTGGCGAGGGCGGGGGTGAGCTCCCCGCCGCGCGTCGTCCAGCCCACCAGGCTGGCCGACCAGATGAAGATCAGCACGATCAGGGTGAAGCGGCCCCACTGGTCGAGCCCGCCCAGGCCGATGGTGAGGCCGCCGAGGTGGATGTCGGGCTTGCCCCCCGCCAGGCCGGCGGAGATAGCGGTGATGCCGACGCCGATCCAGAACCACATCGGAAAGCGCGGCAGGGCGCCGACCGGCACCCGGGCCAGCGCCATGGTGGCCGCCATCACCGCGAACACCAGGCCCCCGACGGCCCACGTCGGCTTCAGCGAGATCACCACCCCGATGGCGACGATCCCCACGATCTTGGTGCCCGCCCACAGCCGGTGGACCGGGGTGTCACGGGGCACGTAGCGGAACAGGTTGATCTCGGTGACGGTGGGCCCGGTGCGCACCGGGGCGCGCAGGCGTTCCCTGATGCCCGTGGCCCGGCGTTCGGGTGTCTCGGAGCTCATGCCAGCCGGGCCAGCGCCGGGCCCACGGGCGCGTCGAGCACGACGCGCCCGTCCTCGAGCTTGAGGACCCGGGCGGCGTACTCGTCGGCGTCCTCGTAGTCGTGGGACACCACGATCACCGCCATGCCGTTGGCCCGCAGCCTCCCGAGCACACCCACGAGGATCGAGCGGCCCTCGGCGTCGAGACCGGAGAACGGCTCGTCGAGGATCAGCACCTCGGGACGGCGGGCCAGCAATCCGGCCAGGGCGACGCGGCGCTGCTGTCCGCCGGACAGCTCGTCGATGCGCCGGTCGCGCAGCTCGGCCGGGTCCAGCCCGACCAGACGGAGGGCAGGGTCGACGTCGTCGGCGCCCACCCCCCGGGCCCATTCGATGTCGCGCGCCACTGTCGAGCGGAACAGCTGCAGCCGAGCGTGCTGGAAGGAGATCACGACCTTCTCTCCGGCCTCGTCGAGCCGATCGCCGTCGAGCGTCGCGGTGCCCTCGGTCGGCACGAGCAGGCCGGCGAGGATCCACGCCAGGGTGGACTTGCCCGATGCGTTGGGACCGATGACGAGGAGGCCGTCACCCACGCCCACGTCCAGGTCGACGCCCTCGAGGGCCCGGCGGGCCCACGGGGAGCCCGGCGAGTAGACGTGGCCGACGCCGCGCAACTCGATCACGGCACACCCACCTCGACCCGGCCGGCGTCGACGCGCACGGTGACGTCCGCCGCCGCCATCTCGTCGCGGCGGTGGGTGACGTGCAGCACGGTCAGGCCCTGCTCGCGGGCCAGGCGCACCAGCAGGTCGGCGACCTGCCGGCGTCCCTCCGGGTCGAGCATGCTCGTCGACTCGTCGGAGATCAGCAGGGCGGGGCGGCGGGCCAGGGCGGCGGCCAGGGCCAGGCGCTGGAGCTGGCCGCCCGAGAGGGTCCCCGTCTCCTCCTCCTCCATCCCCCCCAGCCCGACCAGGTCGAGGACGCCGGCCACATCCACGGCGGCGGCGGCGGCCGGCCCCATTCCCCAGACGACGTCGTCGCGTATGCGGATGCCGAGCACCTGGCTCTCGGGGCGCTGGAACACCACCGCCGTCCCGCCCACCACGCCGAGGCCGGGGCCGCCCGGGCGGCGCAGCTCCCCCTCGGGCACGACGAGGCCGGCCACCACCCGGGCCAGGGTCGACTTGCCCGAGCCGTTGCGCCCGACGACCACGACCAGGGAGTGCTCGGGTATCTCGAGGTCCACGCCGGCCAGGGCGTAGCCCTCGGCGCCGGTGTAGCGGTAGGCGACCTGGTCGAGCACGGCCGGGACGGGTCCGGGGGTGCCGGCGTGGGCGGTCGCCGGCGCCTCGGGCAGCGGCGGTCCGAGGGCCCGCTCGACCCGGCGGATGGCGGGGCGCCCGACGGCGGCCGCCACGAGCGTCCCGGCCTCGATCAGCACCAGCAGGCTCATCGGGATCACCGCCCACCAGTGGCCGAGGATCCACGACACGGCGGTGTTCCCGGCCGTGACCAGCGGGTGGAGGAACCGGACGTGGGAGATGATCGAGCGCACCCCGTGCCACGAGTTGCGGATCTGGGCCAGGGCCAGCCGGCGCAGGTTGGCGAACAGGAACAGCTGGCTCACCGTCACCCCCGCCGCCGCCGCCCACACGGGGAGCACCGCCACGACCAGGCGCAGCCACCCCCAGCCCCGGCGGGTGCCCAGCCCGACGACCAGGCCCAGCACGGCGGCCAGGAGGGCCAGGCTCCACAGCGCCGCCCCGCCGAACAGGAAGGCCACCGAGCTCGAGGCGATCCCCGCCGCCACGACGGCGCGGGGCCGCCGGCGGGACGCCAGCGCCGCCATCGGCGCCACCGAGAGCACCTGCAGCACGATCCCCACCGGCAGCAGCCACCCCAGGAACAGAAGGGCCACCGACAGGTCCCCGAGCACCGCCGCCTCGGCCAGCTCGGCCGGGGTCAGCGGACCGGCGGAGCGGGGGTGGCGCACGCCGGGAGGTTACGGGCGCGGGACCGGTCGCAGCAGCGGGAGGATATACCTAGCCTAAGTAATGAACTCGCCTGCTGCCCCGAGCGCCGCCACCTCCGCCGACACCGTCGGCCGGCTGCGCCTGGCCGTCCTCCGCCTGGGCCGGCGGCTGCGCCAGAACGCCGGCGCCGGCG
>DASUHN010000258.1 GCA_036273495.1 Acidimicrobiales bacterium
GGTGCTCGACGGGCCCGGGGCTGCCACCATGGCGTACGTGTGGCGCGGGCGGGTGGTGTCGGTGGAGCAGCTGGGGCCGGACATCCGGGTCGAGATGGAGGCGGCGTAATTGTTCACCGGGATCGTCGAGGAGCTCGGGACGGTCGAGTCGCGGGAGGGAGGCCACTTCCGCTTCCGGGCGCCGCTGGTCACCGCCGACGCCGCGGTGGGGGACTCGATCGCCGTCAACGGGTGCTGTCTCACGGTCGTGGCCCTCGGGGACGGCTGGTGGGAGGCCGACGTGGTCGACGAGTCGCTGGCCCGGACCAACCTGGCCGACCTCGGCCCCGGGGATCCGGTGAACCTGGAGCGCCCGATGCGCCTGGCCGACCGTCTCGGGGGCCATCTCGTGCAGGGCCACGTCGACGGCGTCGGGACCGTGGTCAGCGCGGCGCCCGACCTGGTCGTGCGGTGTCCCAACGAGCTGCTCCGCTACGTCGTGGAGAAGGGCTCGATCACCGTGGACGGCTGCAGCCTCACGGTCGTCGAGCCGCTGGACGACGGCTTCCGCTGCGCCATCATCCCCCACACCATCGAGGTCACCGTGCTCGGCCGCAAGGGCCCCGGGGAGCGGGTCAACCTCGAGGTCGACGTCATCGCCAAGTACACCGAGCGGCTGCTCAGCGAGGGAGGCCGAGTTGCGTAGCACGGGCCCGTTCGCCCCGATCGAGGACGCCATCGCCGCCATCGGTCGGGGGGACATCATCATCGTCGTCGACGATCAGGACCGCGAGAACGAGGGCGATCTGATCATGGCGGCGGAGTACGCCACTCCGGAGAAGATCGCCTTCTTCCTGGCCCACACGTCCGGCCTCATCTGCGTGCCCATGACGGGGGACCGCCTCGACCAGCTCGACCTGCCGCTGATGGTCAGCACCAACACCGAGTCGCAGCGCACCGCGTTCACCGTGACCGTCGACTACCGGCACGGCACCACCACCGGGATCTCCGCTGCGGACCGCGCCGCCACCATCCAGGCCCTGATCGATCCCGCCACCCGCCCCAACGACCTGGCCCGCCCCGGCCACATCCTCCCGCTGCGCTACCGGACCGGTGGCGTCCTCAAGCGGGCCGGGCACACCGAGGCGGCCGTCGACCTGGCCCGCGCCGCCGCGCTGTACCCGGCCGCGGTGCTGTGCGAGGTGGTCAGCGCCGACAAGACCGATATGGCCCGGCTCCCCGAGCTGACCGAGCTGGCCCGCCGCCACGACCTGCTGATGATCTCGATCGCCGACCTCATCCGGTACCGGAGGCAGAAGGACAAGCTGGTCCGGCGCATCGTCGAGGCCACCCGCGTGCCCACCGCCTACGGGGACTTCAACTGCTACGCCTACGAGTCGCTCGTCGACGGGGAGCACCATCTGGCGCTGGTGAAGGGCGCCGTTCAGGGTGAGGACAACGTCCTCGTCCGGGTGCACTCCGAGTGCCTCACCGGGGACGTGTTCGGCTCCCTCCGCTGCGACTGCGGCCCCCAGCTCGACGCGGCCCTGCGGATGATCGCCGAGGACGGCCTCGGTGCGGTCGTGTACCTGCGCGGCCACGAGGGCCGCGGCATCGGCATCGGTCACAAGCTGCGCGCCTACAACCTTCAGGATCAGGGCCGCGACACCGTCGACGCCAACCTGGAGCTGGGGCTGCCGGTCGACAGCCGGGAGTACGGCATCGGAGCCCAGATCCTCGTCGACCTCGGGATCACCACCATGCGCATCATGACCAACAACCCGGCGAAATACGGTGGCCTCGAGGGCTTCGGTCTCGACATAGTGGAGCGGGTGCCGCTGGAGTCCCGCCCCAACCCGGAGAACATCGCCTATCTGCGGACCAAGCGGGAGCGGCTCGGCCACCTGCTGGAGGGGCTGGATGACGTCCTCTGACAAGACCAAGCGCAAGAAGGCGGCCGCCGCCTCGGCCAAGGACGGGTCGAAGGGGGACGGGCTGCGGGTGGCGATCGTGTGCGGCCGGTTCAACGACCTCGTCACCGAGAAGCTCCGGGACGGGGCGCGTGACGAGCTGACGGGGCGCGGGGTGGACCCCGTGTCGATCACCGAGGTCTGGGTTCCCGGCGCCTTCGAGCTCCCCCTGGCCGCCAAGCGCCTGGCGCAGTCGGGGGAGATCGACGCCGTGGTGTGCCTGGGAGCGGTCATCAGGGGGGATACCGGCCACTACGAGTTCGTGGCCGGGGAGTGCGCGGCCGGGATCCAGGCCGCCCAGCTGGAGACCGGCGTGCCGATGGCCTTCGGCGTCCTCACCACCGAGAACGACCAGCAGGCCCTGGACCGCGCCGGCGGCGTCGAGGGCAACAAGGGCGCCGAGGCGGCCGCGGTCGCGGTCGAGATGGCCGACCTGCTGCGCAAGCTGCCGGCGCCGGCCTCGCGGAGCTGAGGGGCGGAGGGACCGTGCTCTCGCTCGTGCTGCCCAAGGGCTCGCTGGAGAAGGCCACCCTCGAGCTGTTCGAGGCCGCCGACCTGGCGGTCCGGCGCAGCTCGGAGGTCGACTACCGGGCCGCCATCGACGATCCCCGGATCTCCGAGGTGCGGATCCTGCGCCCGCAGGAGATCCCGCTCTACGTGGCCGAGGGCCTGTTCGACCTCGGGGTCACGGGCCGGGACTGGATCGAGGAGACCGGGGTCGACGTGGTCACCCTCGGGGAGCTCGGCTACTCCAAGAACACCGCTCAGCCCATCCGGGTCGTGCTGGCGGTCGCCAACGACTCTCCCGTGCGCGGCGTCACCGAGCTGCCCGACCGGGTCCGCGTGTCGACCGAGTACCCCGGCCTGACCCGGCGCTTCTTCGAGAAGAACGGGGTCGACGCCGACGTCCGCCTGTCCTACGGCGCCACCGAGGCCAAGGTCCCCGACATCGCCGACGCCGTCGTCGAGATCACCGAGACGGGCCGGGCCCTGCGTGCCGCCGGGCTCAAGATCATCGACACCCTGCTCGTGTCGAACACCGAGCTGGTGGCCAATCCCGCCGCCGCCGCCGACCCCACCAAGCGCCATGCCATGGGCCAGCTCCTCACCCTTCTGCAAGGGGCGCTCGAGGCGCGGGGCAAGGTCCTGGTGAAGCTCAACGTCGGCAGGGACGCCCTCGAGCGGGTGATCGCCATGGTCCCGGCCATGAAGGCGCCCACCGTGTCCGAGCTGTTCGGAGGCGGCGGCTACGCCGTCGAGACGGTCGTGCCCAAGTCGGAGATCAACACCCTGATCCCGGCGCTCAAGGACGCCGGCGCCTCCGACATCATCGAGCTGCCGATCTCGAAGATCGTGCATTGACGGCCCCGGCCCGGCAGGCGGGCACGGTGGCGGATTTCGACGAGCAGCGCGGCACCGGTGAGGTCGAGACCCCCGCGGGCGGACGGCTGTTCTTCCACTGCACGGCCATCGCCGACGGGACCCGCACCATCCGGCCCGGAACCCGGGTGTCCTATCTGGTTGTGCCCGGGCACCTCGGGCACTGGGAGGCGGGGGACCTCCGCCCGGCCTGACTCCGCGGTGATCCTTGTGTGCCCGAGGGCGGCCGGGGAACCCGCAGGGTCAAAAGGCCGTGAAGGACGTCGATTCGCTCATCACGCTCTGGGCGGACCATCCGGACGAAAAGAAGTACCGGAACGATCTGTACGTCAAGCTGGCCGAGCTTCTCGGGAAGGAGGCCTACCTGCGCGCCGGCAACTGGTTGCCGGTGCTGCATACGAACCTGATCCCCAGCCACGACGGCCGGGAGGCCATCGGGCCGGATGGAGTGAGGCGCGAGGTCCTCGAGGGCGACGTCACCGCCATCACCTCGAAGGCGATCTCCCTGGTGCGACTGGCCACGGGTGACCTCGACGCTCAGGAGAGGCAGGCGCTGCTGGAGGACAACGCCGCCGAGCTGCTCACCAACAACGTCGTGGTGGAGCAGATCGAGTGGTTCGTGACGGAGAACTTCCTGACCTACGCCCAGGCGGTCAAGATCGGCTACCAGCTGGGAGCGCCCTTCGGTGCCCGGCTCGCCGCCGACCTCGGCACCATCGTGAAGGCCCGGTACGGGGAGGACGTGCTGATCGGCCTCTACTACCGGAACTCCTCGTGGATCGAGGACGCCACCGGGGCGGCTCATGCCCCGACGCAGGTGACGGTCGAGTCGGGCTCGTTCGTCGGCTGGCAGGCCACGGCCTTCTGGGATGTCACGGTGGGAGCGGTACGGGTCCAGATCGTCACGCCGGGCGGGAAGGCCTTCATCCTGGATCCCGACGGCAACGACGTGACCGGGGAGCGACCGGTGAACGCCGGCACCGCTCCGGCCCACGCGGACGACGGCGGCAGCTACTGGGCCGGCCCTCCCGTCACCCGGGACCTGGACGCCGAGGCCAAGGACGCGGCGTTGGCGGCCGCTGCCGCGGCCTGGTCGAAGATCGTCTCGCAGCTGTCGACGCTCCTGGCCGAACAGGCCCATCTCGAGAGCCAGATCGTCAACAACCCGCACAACCCCCACGTCACCGCCCCGTGGCAGACCCGGCTGGAGGAGGTGCGGTCCCAGATCGCCGTCCTGCGTCTGGAGCTGGCCGGGGCGTCCTCCCGGTTGGACACCATGCAGGCCACCCCCGCCTCGGGCTTCCGGGTCCCGGTCCGGGCCGCTCTGGTCGGGGCCGGCCTGGTGGCGGCCGGCGGCGTGGTGGCCGTGGCCGTCGGCGTCGGGGGGGGTGGCGGGCCCGCTCCCTCACCTGCGACCCACTCCGTGGTGGCCAGCCCGGCCACGACGCCGTCCAGCCTGCCCGCGTCCTCCGGCGTGGTCGCGACCACTCCGCCGCCGGCCGCCAACCAGCCCGCCGCCGTCCCGGCGACGGCGTCCGACCAGCCGGTCCTGACGCCGGTCTCGGCGGTGTTCACCCAGTCGGCGTTCCACACCGTCTACTCCGAGAACGCGACCGGGCCGGGCCTCAGCTACGCCTGGACGGTCAGCATCCCCTCCGACAGCGGGTGCGCCGTCGGCTTCCATCCCGGTGCGCCCGCGGCCGGCCAGGCGACCTGGTACCACGCCGATGTCAGCGAGGGCGGCGCCTGCAACCACGGCGGCAACGACTACGGCGCAAGCGGGCATCCCGGCACGGTGGTCGTGACCGTCACCAACGCCGACTGGAGCTGCACGGCGTCCTACTACGGCACCCTGTCGGGTAACAGCTCGGCGGCGCCGGTCTGCGCCCGCCGAGGCGGTTGAGGGCCGGCCCGGGCCCACCGGCCGGCGGGCCGATGCGCCGCTGGCCCGCTAGTTGGCCGAGCCGCCTCTGGCCGCCTGGACCTGGACGAAGGCGAGCTTGATCTGGGCCAGGCCCGCCGTCAGGTCGGGCTCGGCCTCCCCCAGCCGTCCGGCCAGCCCCTCCACCACCGCCGCCATGGCGTCGATGGCCAGCCGGGCGGCGACGAAGTCGGGCTGCTCCCGCGACAGGTGCAGAGCCGCCAGCTCGAACATCCCGAAGGCGTGGTTGGCCACCACGATCTCGGCGGGGGTCTGGGCCAGCTGGCGCTGCAGCTCGGCCAGTTGGGCGGCCTCCTCGGGGTCGAGGCCCACGTCCTGCCCGAGCGGCTCCTCGGGCCGGGAGCGGGGCGGGGGAGGAGGCGGTGGCGCCGGGGGCGGCCCGGACGGCGGCGCGCCGGCGGGTGGGGGGGACTGGGACGACGACGGCGGAGGAACCCGGTGCTCCCCGCCAGGGGTCCAGAGACTGCTCATCGCTGCTACCCTATTGGGCGAATCGAACAGGGAAGCGGGGCCGACCCGATGGCGCCCCCACCCGCCCATGGCCTACCGGCTTGTGCGGCGGGTCGACGGCCGCCAACGGCGGGTGCCCGCTCCCCAACGGGAGGAGCGCGCATAGTCACAGCCCCAGCTTCCAACGAGCCCAGGATCAACGAGCGCATACGGGCGCGCGAGGTTCGCCTCGTCGACTCGGATGGCCAGCAGCTTGGGATCAAGCCCCTGCCCGAGGCTCTCCACATAGCCCGGCAGGCGGACCTGGACCTGGTCGAGGTGGCTCCCCAGGCCGTCCCTCCGGTGTGCCGGATCATGGACTACGGGAAGTTCAAGTTCGACGCCGCCCAGAGGGCCAAGGAGTCCCGCCGCAAGTCGACCAACGTCGGGATCAAGGAGATGAAGTACCGCCCCAAGATCGGCCCGGGGGACTTCGACACCAAGACCCGCCAGGTCGAGCGGTTCCTGGGCGAGGGCCACAAGGTCAAGGTGACGATCATGTTCCGGGGCCGGGAGATGAGCCATCCCGAGCTGGGCAAGCGGATCCTCGACCGGGTGGCCGAGCACGTCTTGGAGGTCGGCAAGGTGGAGGTCGTCCCCAAGCTGGACGGGCGCAACATGATCATGGTGCTGGCGCCGGACAAGCGGGGCGGCGGTCCCCCGGGGCGGGGGCGGCCCACCAGGCCCGAGCCGGATGCCGCAGCGGAGCCGCCGGCGGAGGCCGAGCCCGGTGCCGCGGCGGAGCCGGTCGTGACGGCCGGGGCGCCCGCCGAGACGGCGGCATCGGCCGCCACGACAGCAGAGACCGAGGACTGACGAGATGCCCAAGATGAAGACCGACCGGGGCGCCGCCAAGCGCTTCAAGGTGACCGGGACCGGCAAGCTGAAGCGCCGGCGCGCCTTCAAGAACCACCTGCTGGAGAAGAAGTCGCCCACCCGGAAGCGCCGTCTCGGGCGCGAGGCGGACGTGGCCGGGGCCGACGCCCGCCAGGTGCGCCGGCTGCTCGGCCTCTAGCCGGGTCATCGGTCTCCAGACAGCCCCCCACGACAGGTCACGAGAGAGAGGAGGACGGATGGCCAGGGTCAAGCGCGCCGTCCAGGGTCGCAAGCACCGCCGGGCGGTGCTCGAGCGGGCGCAGGGTTACTACGGCAACAAGAGCCGCAGCTTCCGCGCCGCCAACGAGCAGGTCATGCACTCGCTGCAGTACGCCTACCGGGACCGCCGGGCCCGCAAGGGTGACTTCCGCCGGCTGTGGATCCAGCGCATCAACGCCGCCGCCCGGATACACGGCCTCTCCTACAGTCGGCTGATCGCCGGGCTGCGGGCCGCCGGGGTGGAGCTGGACCGCAAGATGCTGGCCGACCTGGCCGTGACCGACCCGGCGGCCTTCGCCCGGATCGTCGAGGTGGCCCGGGACGCCGCTCCTCCCCCGGGCGGAGCCCAAGAGCGCGCCAGCTGAGCGGAGCTCCCCTCCAGCTCCGCAACCAACGGGTCGCCCGCCTGCGCCGTCTGGCCGGCCAGCGCGCCGAGCGCCGGGCGGAGCGGGCCTTCGTGGTCGAGGGGACCAAGCTGGTGGAGGAGGCGTTGGAGGCGGGAGCGGCGGTCGAGGCGTTGTACTGGTCCCGAGGGGCGCCGGCGGTGATGCTGGACCGGGCCCGCGACGCAGGGGTCCCGACCTACGAGCTGGCGCCGGGTGTCCTCGAGCGGGTGGCCGACGCCGTCACCCCGCAACCGGTGATGGCGGTGGTCGGAGCGGCGCCGGTCGACCTCACCGGGCTGCGTGACGCCCGCTCGGTGCTGGTGTGCGACCAGGTGCGTGACCCCGGGAACGCCGGGACCCTCGTCCGCACGGCGCGGGCTGCCGGGGTGGACGGTGTGGTGTGGTGCCGCGAGTCGGTCGACGTCTACAGCCCCAAGACGGTCCGGGCGTCGGCCGGGGCCGTGTTCCGCGTCCCGTTCGTGGTCGATGCCGAGCCTGGGCCGGTCATGGCGGAGCTGGGCCGGTGGGGTTTCCGCAGGCTGGCCGCGGTGCCCGAGGGCGGGAGAGACTACGGCGCCATGGATCTGAGCGGCCGCTTTGCCCTGATGGTCGGAAACGAGTCGCACGGGCTCGGCGCCGGCCGGCTCGACCTCGTCGACGACCTGGTGTCGGTGCCGATGTCGGGAGGTACGGAGTCGCTGAACGTCGGCGTGGCCACGGCGGTGATCTGCTTCGAGGCGGCCCGCCAGCGCCGGACGGCGGGGGTCGGGCCGTGACCGCTGAGTGGGACGCCGACGACCTCCCCGACCCGGTGATCCGCCTCGACGGCCGGGCCGTGATCCTGGCTGCCAACGCCGCCGCCTGCCACCTCACCGGCTTCTCCGCCGACCAGCTCGTCGGCCGGCCGTGCCACGAGGCGCTGGCGCCGCGCGATGACGAGGGGCGCCCGCTGCTGCGGACCGGCTGGCCCCGGGCCTCGTCCCTGCCGAGCGTCCGCCGCATCCCCGAGCACGAGGTGGTGATCAGGGGGGCGGACGGCGGCGACGTGCGGACGTTCGTGACCGGCTCCTACCGGCGGGACGGCGCGAGCGGGGTCACGGCGGCCACCCTGGTGCTGCGTCACGCCGGGCGGCGCCGGGACCTGGCGGCGGCCGGCGCTCAGGTCGTCTCGACGGTGAGCCACGAGCTGCGCTCTCCGCTCACGTCGGTGAAGGGCTACACCAGCCTGCTCCTCAACCGGTGGGACCGGCTGGCGGACGACGACAAGAAGATGATGCTGGAGCAGGTGCAGCACGACGCCGACCGGGTGACCCGGCTGATCACCGAGCTGCTGGACATCAGCCGGCTGGCGTCCGGACGCCTGGTCCTGCGCCGCCAGATGGTCGACCTCGCCGAGCTGGCGGGATCGGTCGTCGCCAAGGTGGCCATGGAGTACCCGGCGCTCGACGCCCATCTGGAGTTCGCCGAAAATCTCCCGTCCGTCTACGCCGACCCCGACAAGATCGTCCAGGTGATGACCAACCTCGTCGAGAACGCCTGCAAGTACGCGAGCACCGAGGGCCTGCGGGTTGCCGGCACCTACGACGACGACGACGTCACGATCTCGGTCACCGACCGGGGCGAGGGCATCCCGGCCGAGGACCTCCCCCGGGTTTTCAACCGCTTCTTCCGCCGAGCCGAGGGACGCCCGACCGGATCGGGGCTCGGACTCTGGATCAGCCGCGGTCTGGTGGAGGCGCACGGGGGCCGCCTGGAGGTGGAGTCGGTCGTCGGGCAGGGGACGACGTTCCGCTTCGCCCTGCCGCGGGGGGCGTTCGACGAGGCCCATCCCGAGCCGGGCGGCAGCCGATGAGTGACGACCTGGCCACCCTGGAGCGGGACGGCCTGTCCCGTCTGGCCGGCGCCGGCTCGGTGGAGGAGCTCGACCGGGTCAGCGGGGAGGTGGCGGGCAAGCGCTCGGCCCTGGCCTCGCTGGGGCGGTCGCTCGGTGCCCTCGATCCGGAGGAGCGCCGGGCGCGGGGCGCCGAGCTGCAGGCGGTGCGGGGCCGCCTCGAGGCCGCCGCCGCCGAACGGCGCGCCGCCCTGGAGGCCGAGGAGCGCCGGCGGGCCCTGGACGCCGACCGCATGGACCTGACCGAGGTGCTCGGGGACTCGGGCCGCGGCCACCTCCACCTCCTGACCCAGACGCGGGACGAGCTCGAGGACGTGTTCGTCGGGATGGGCTACCGGGTGGCCGAGGGGCCGGAGGCGGAGACCGACTGGTACAACTTCGAGGCGCTCAACATGCCCCCCGCCCATCCGGCCCGGGGGATGTGGGACACGTTGTACCTGGAGGTGGGGGAGCAGGAGTCGACGCTGCTGCGGACCCACACCTCGCCGGTGCAGATCCGCGTGATGGAGTCCCAGCCCCCGCCGATCTACATCGTGGCGCCGGGCCGGGTCTACCGGCGGGACACGCCCGACGCCCGCCACCTGGCCACGTTCCACCAGATCGAGGGTCTGGTGGTCGACCGCGGCATCACCTTCGGGGACCTGGCCGGGACGATCGAGAGCTTCACCGGCGCCTACTTCGGGCCCGACATCCACTCCCGTCTCCGCCCCTCGTACTTCCCGTTCACCGAGCCGTCGGCCGAGTTCGAGGTGACCTGCGCCATCTGCCGCGGCGGGGGCTGCCGCACCTGCACAGGAACGGGCTGGGTGGAGCTCGGGGGGTGCGGCATGGTGCACCCCAACGTGCTGAGCTCGGTCGGCATCGATCCGGAGGAGTGGTCGGGGTTTGCCTTCGGCTTCGGGATCGACCGCTGCTCCCAGGTCCGCCACGAGATCCCGGACATGCGGGTCTTCCTCGACAACGACGTACGCGTCCTGACGCAGTTCTGAGCCGAGAGACATGCGCGTCCCCCTGTCCTGGCTCCGCGACTTCGCGCCGATCGAAGTGCCGACCGACGAGCTGACGTCGGTGCTCAACGAGCTCGGCCTGATCGTCGACGGCGTCGAGCGAATCGGAGAGGGGCTCGGGGACGTGGTGGTGGCCCGGGTCACCGACATCCGCTCCATCCCGGGCGCCGACCGGATCCGCCTGGTGACCGTCGACGCCGGAGGGGACCCGGTCGACGTCGTGTGCGGGGCGTGGAACTTCGAGGTCGGGGACCTGGTGCCCCTGGCGCCGGTGGGAACGGTGCTGCCCAACGGCCTCGAGATCGCCCGGCGCAAGATGCGGGGGGTGGTCTCGAACGGGATGCTGTGCTCCCCGTCGGAGCTGCGTCTGGCCGACGACTCGGCCGGCCTGTTGGTGCTG
>DASUHN010000259.1 GCA_036273495.1 Acidimicrobiales bacterium
CCCGCCCCGATTAGCGAGGCGCATCGGTAGAGGTCGTCCCGATCGGCCCGTTCCACGTCCTCCAGATAGCGGTCCCCCCGGTTGTGCACGAGCGATGGGTTGGTCACCACCGTGATCCCGGCCGCGGCCAGGTCGGGCACCAGCTCGGCCGGGATCAGCGACCCGTGCTCGAGCCGGTCGCCAGGAACGGACCCGGCGCCAGCGAAGGCAGCCATCGTCACCACGGTTTGGGCCCGCGTCACGCAGTGGACTGCCACCGGGCGCCCCTGGGCGTGGGCGCGGGAGATCGTGCCGGCCAGCTCCTCCGGGACGGGCAGGGAGACGTCGTCGAGGAGGACCTTCACCGGGCCGGCCTCGACCCCGGGCGGGGGCGGGCCCAGGGCGGGGTCCAGAGACCACAGCACCGTGAGGCGCTGGAGGAGTGCGCCGGCCGTGACCGCCCAGCTCCAGTACCCGAGCTCGGCGGGGCCCACGCCGGGCGTGGCGTCGGTGAACCCGGTGATCCCCCGGGCGGCGGCGTCCCGGCTCACTTGGGCCAGCTCGGCGCCCGGGTCGTCCTCGGCCGGCTCCCCGGTCCGCCCCCGGAGCCACCCGTCCATCCGGAACAGGCGCCCGGTGGGGCGCCCGGCGGCGTCGCGCTCGACGCCGGGCGCCTCCACCGCGTCCAGCCCGAGGGTCGCGACCGCCCGGGAGTTGACGGTCCACAACGCCCCCGAGCGGTCCTGGACCCGCACCGGCAGGTCGTCGACGGCGGCATCCAAGGCCTGCCGGTCGAGGCGCCCGGCCACCGACTCGTGGTAACCGACGGCGCGCACCCACGACCGCCCGGCTTCGGAGGTCCGGTCCCGGCCCCGCCGCAGCGCCGCTCGGAAGCCGGCGGTGTCGAGGACATCGGGCGGGCCGACGCTGACCGACCGGAGGGTGGCGGCCAGGGCCCGGAGGTGGACGTGGTGGTCGTGGAGGCCCGGGAGCACCGCTGCCCCGCCGGCGTCGAGGGCCGCCCCGGCCGGCGCTCCGCCGGTCTCGTGGACGGCGCCGATCATGCCCCCGGCCATCTCGATGTCGACCGGGCGGGGACCGCCCAGGTCGGCAGCCCGGATGACCAGGCGCTCGGGGGGCGTGGAATAGGGTCCCCGCCCGTCATGTTGCCCACCGGTTGTCAGCGCCTGCCCCTCCTCACTCGTCCGGAGGACTCCCCGTGACAGCTTCCCGCCTCCGACCCCGCACCGAGGACGTGCCGGCCGGCATGATCCTGGCCCTGGCCTGCCTGGCCCAGTTCATGGTGGTCCTGGACGTGTCGATCGTGAACGTGGCCCTGCCCTCGATCCGCAACGACCTGCACTACTCCGCCGCCGGTCTGCAGTGGGTGGTCAACGCCTACGTGCTGACCTTCGCCGGGTTCCTGCTCCTCGGGGGCCGGGCCGCCGACCTGTTCGGGCGCCGCAAGATCTTCCTCCTCGGTCTCGGTCTGTTCACCGGCGCCAGCCTGGTCGGGGGACTGGCCCACAGCTCCGGTCTCCTGACCGCCGCCCGGGCCGCCCAGGGTCTGGGGGGAGCGGTGCTGTCCCCGGCCACTCTCACGATCATCATGACCACGTTCACCGAGGGAAGGGACCGGAACCGGGCCCTCGGGATGTGGAGCTCGGTGGCCGGGGCCGGCGGCGCGACCGGCGCCCTCCTCGGCGGGCTCCTGACCAACTACCTGTCCTGGCGATGGGTGCTGTTCGTGAACGTCCCGATCGGACTGGTCGCGGCCGCCGCCGCCCTGCTCTACCTGGGCGAGAGCCGCCGGGAGGGCGCCGAGCGCAGTCTGGACGTGGCCGGGGCCATCACGGTCACCGGCGGACTGGCCGTCCTGGTCTACGCCATCGTGAACACGACCACCACGCCGTGGACCTCGGCGCGCACGATCTCCCTCCTGGCGGTGGCGGTGGTGCTGCTGGTGTCCTTCGTCTACCTGCAGACCCGGGTCCGGGCTCCCCTGATGCCCCTCCGGTTGTTCCGGCTGCGCGCCCTGTCGACGGCCAACATCGTCATGCTGCTCACCGGCGTGGTGTTCTTCTCGATGTGGTACTTCCTCAGCCTCTACCTGCAGAACGTGCACGGCTACAGCCCGCTCAAGGCCGGCCTGGCGTTCATCCCGATGGCCGTCGGGATCATCCTCGGGGCCCAGGTGAGCTCGCGGCTCGTGAACAGCTTCGGCGTGCGGCCCCCGCTGGTGGCCGGTGTGGTCATGGCGGCGGGCGGGTTCCTGTGGCTGTCGCAGCTGCAGGCGGACAGCGGCTACTGGGCGGGCGTGTTCGGCGCCGGGATCGTGCTCACCTTCGGCGTTGGGCTGTCGTTCCCCGCCCTCGCCACCGCCGCCACCTCCGGCGTCCATTACACCGAGGCGGGCCTGGCCTCGGGGCTGCTGAACACGTCCCGGCAGGTGGGAGGATCGATCGGGCTGGCCGCGCTGGCCACGGTGGCCACCGACCGCACCCGGGACGTGCTTGCCACTACCGGCCGGACGGCCCGGGCCGCCGTCCCCCACGCCCTGACCTCGGGGTTCGACCGGGTGTACCTGATCGGCGCGGTCGTGGCCCTGATCGCCGCCGCGGTGGCGGCCACCCTCCCGGGTGTGCGCCGTCCCGCCACCGCTCCCGAGGTCGCCGCCGGCCCGTTCGGGGCGTCTCCGGCCCCGTCGCTGGCCGAATAGGGTGGCCCGGGTGGCGGGTCGCGTAGGCAAGAAGCCGTTTGCCCTCCTCGGGGCGGTGGCGACGATGGCGGGCGTGTGGTGGTTCGCTCTGCGTCCCCGCCTCCGCAAGCGCTCCTGACCGGCGGGTGACCGGGTTCTTCCGGTCGGGAGCGGGCGGGGCCCTGGTCCCCGATCCCTCGGCCCACAGCCCGTGGGGTGAGCACATGCTCCACGGCCGGCTGCTGGCGGCGCTGGCAGCCCGGGCGGTGGAGCACGACGCCGGCGCCTCGGGGATGAGGCCGGTGCGCCTGACCGTCGACCTGTTCCGGGCGGCGCCGATGGAGCCGGTCGAGGTGGCCACCGAGGTGGTGCGGGCCGGACGCCGGGTCCGGGCGGCCGAGGTCGTGATCCACTGCGCCGGCCACGAGGTCGCCCGCGCCTCGGCGCTGCTGCTCAGGGCGGGGGCCCAGCCCGCTGGTGGGGTGTGGGGACCGGAGCCGTGGTCGGTACCAACGCCTGACAGCCTGGCTCCGATGGCGGCCGATCCCGATCAGGGCGGCTTCCTCGACGTGCGCATCGTGAGCGAGGGTGGCTTCACGGCCGTAGCCCAGAAGCGGCTGTGGATACGCGAGGTCCGCCCCCTGGTCGAGGGTGAGGAGACGAGCCCGTTCGTGCGCGCCGTGGCCGCCTCCGACCTGGCCAACCCCTTCTCCAACTCGGGGGAGGCCGGCCTGCACTTCATCAACGCCGACCTCACCGTCTACCTGGGCCGGATGCCGGTGGGGGAGTGGGTCGGCCTCGAGGTGGCGGGGCGCACCAGCGCCGACGGCATCTCGGTGGCGACGTGCAACCTCTACGACGGCTCAGGTGCGGTCGGCCACTGCGCGGTCGGCGCCGTGGCCAACCAGCCCTTCGGCGGCTGACACAGAACCCGCCGGGTCCCCTACACCCCGGCTCCCCTCTGCCCGACGAATCAGGCAGGCGGGGCCCCAGCCCCGCCGGCGGCCGTCCTAGTCGACCTGGGCGGTGGCGTAGCCCGAGAACACCTCGGCGCCGTCCTGGTTGACGGTGCTCACGCCGAGCTCCACCAGCTTCCGGCCGCCCTCCTCACGCACCTCCTGCACCGTGGCCCGGGCGGTGAGCGTGTCCCCCGGCCACACCTGGGAGGTGAACCGGCCACCGAAGCGGGTCAGCCGTCCGTCACCCACGAAGTCGGTGAGCATCCGCCCCGTCATCCCCATCGTCAGCATCCCGTGGGCGAAGACGCTCGGGTATCCAGCCACCTTGGTGGCGAACACCTCGTCGCTGTGCAGCGGGTTGTAGTCCCCCGACGCGCCGGCGTACTGCACGATCTGGGTGCGGGAGAGGTTGTCGACGACCACGACCTCGTGGGTCTGGCCGGGGGTGAGATCTGCGGCGCGCAGGGCCATCTCAGGACCCCACCGGACGCTCGGTCCGCACGCCCACCCCCGTGGCGGTGACGACGAGCTCCCCGTTCTGGTCGCGGTACTCGGTCACCGACTCCCCGAAGATGAGCTTGCCGGCCCGGCGTCCCTCCTTCTCCCACGACTTCCCCGGCTTGGTCTCGGCCGTGAGCACGTCCCCGGCCCGCAGGGGCCGGTGGTACACGTAGTGCTGCTCGGCGTGCAGGCCCGAGCCCCCACCTCCTCCACCTCCCGAGCCACCGCCGCCCGATCGCGGGGCGGCGCCGGTGGCCTCCCGGCCCGAGCCGAACCAGGGCTGGCCGATCTTCGGGCGCAACGGGTAGTCGGGGTCATACTGGGCCGAGGCCTGTACGAAGGTCGGCGGGGCGATGATGCCCCCGACCTCGGTCTTACGGGCGTGCGCCTCGTCGTGGTACACGGGATTGGGATCCCCCACGCTCCGGGCGAACAACATGATGTGTCCGGCCTCGACGGGGAACCGATCGACACTCATCTCCTGGCCTCCTGGCGCTCGCGCCGGCGCAGCTCCGCCTCGTTCGGCTGGGCCTTGGCTACCAGGTCGGGGACGACCTTGCCCAGCTCGGCGGCGGCCCACCGGTCCCCCTTGTCGACGCCGGGCCCGGTGTTCCAGCCCTCGGCCACCGAGATCCGCCCGCCCGCCACGTTGAACACCCGGCCGGTGATCGAGGCCGCCTCCGGACTGGCCAGCCACACGACCAGCGGAGCGACGTTCTCGGGTGCCCTGGCGTCGAACTCCTCCGGCTTGGCTTCCGCCCGGGGGGCGCCGAGCCCCTCGGTCATGCGGGTCAGGGCGCCCGGGGCGATGGCGTTGACCGTCACTCCGTAACGGGCCAGCTCCATGGCGGCGATGATCGTGAACGAGGCGATGCCGGCCTTGGCCGCCCCGTAGTTGGTCTGGCCCGGGTTGCCGTAGATGCCCGACGACGAGCTGGTGTTGATGATCCGGGCGTCGTTGGTGTGACCCTCCTTGGCCCGCTCCCGCCAGTAGGTGGCCGCCCACCGGGCGGGGGCGAAGGTGCCGCGCAGGTGCACCTTCATCACCGCGTCCCACTCCTCGGCGGTCATGTTGACGAGCATGCGGTCGCGCAGGATCCCGGCGTTGTTGACCAGCACGTCGAGGCCTCCGAAGCTCTCCACCGCGGTGTTGATCAGCCGCTGGGCGCCCTCCCAGTCCGAGACGTCGTCCCCGTTGGCCACAGCCTCGCCGCCCATGCCCCGGATCTCCTCGACCACCTCGCCGGCCGGACCGGTCGAGCTGCCGGTGCCGTCGACCTCGGCTCCCAGGTCGTTGACCACGACCTTGGCCCCCTGCCGGGCGAACTCCAGGGCGTGGCCCCGTCCGATGCCCCGGCCCGCCCCGGTGACGATCACGATCCGTCCCTCGCATATGCCGCTCATGGCGCTCCCCCCGATCTCCTATTGCGTGGCGCGGTAGCGGTCCCGCAGCAGCCGCTTGTAGATCTTTCCGTTGTCCTGCCGGGGCAGCTCGTCGACGAAATCGACGGTGCGCGGGCCCTTGTAGTGCGCCAGTCGTGCCCGGCAGTGCTCGATCAGCTCGGTGGCGAGGGCGGGACCGGGGTCGACCCCCGGCTGCAGCTCGACCACCGCCTTCACCTGCTCCCCCCACTCCGGGTCGGGCACGCCGATGGTGGCGGCGTCGGCCACCGCCGGGTGCTCGAGCAGCACGGCGTCCACCTCGGCGGGGTAGATGTTCACTCCCCCGGAGATGATCAGATTGGCGGTGCGGTCGGTCAGGTAGAGGTAGCCCTCGTCGTCGAGGTAACCGACATCACCCAGGGTGAAGTAGGCGCCGTCGCCCCGGTACGTGTTGCGTGTCTTGTCGGGATCGTTGAAGTACTCGAAGCGCCCCACCGCCGGCGCCTTCAGGTAGACGAGGCCGACCTCTCCGGCGGCCAGGGGCTTCCCGCCCTCGTCCCCGATGAGCACCTGGGCCGGGTCGAAGGGCTTGCCGACCGTCCCGGGGTGGGCCAACCACGTGGCTGAGTCGACGAAGCTGCCGGTTCCCTCGGTGGCGGCGTAGTACTCCCAGACGATCGGCCCCAGCCACTCGATGAGCTTGCGCTTCACCGGCACCGGGCACGGGGCCGCACCGTGCAGGACGTAGTTCAGCGAGGAGAGGTCGTAGCGGGCCTTGACCTCTTCGGGCAGCGAGATCAGGCGGTGGAACATGGTCGGGACCATGTGGGTGTGGGTGATGCGGTGCTCGGCTGTCAGCCGCAGCGCCTCCTCGGCGTCCCAGTGATCCATCAGCACCGTGCCCACTCCGAAGGCGAGAGGGGCGGCCAGTGAGAACGCCAGCGGGGCGGCGTGGTACAGCGGTCCGGTGCAGAGGTGGAGCTGGCCCGTGCCCGCGTGGTAGCCGCCGAGGTTGACCGATGCAGAGGCGCTCACCGGTGACTGGCTCCGGTGCACCCCCTTGGGCCGGCCCGTCGTGCCCGACGTGTACAGCATGGTGCCGCCCGGCACCGGGTCGTCGATGTCCTCGCCCGACTGGCGCTCGAGGGCGTCCTCGTAGGACTCGAAGCCCGCGATCTCCCCCCCGACGACCAGAAGCGGGTCGCAGCCCGCGGCACCCCGCCCCGCCCCTTCCGCCACCTCGGCCAGGTCGGCCGACGCCACCAGCGCCTTGGCCCCGCAGTCGGCGGCGATGTAGGCGGCCTCCCCGCCCGTCAGGTGCCAGTTGATCGGGGTGAGCCGCATGCCCGTGCGCTGGGTGGCGTAGACCACCTCTGCGAACTCGGGCCGGTTGGAGCAGATCAACGCCACCGCGTCCCCGGCGCCGAGGCCCCGCGCCCGCAGGGCCCGGGCCAGCCGGTTGGCCCGCTGGTTGAGCTCGCGGAAGGTCCGCCGCCCCGCCGTCGAGATCACGGCCGGGGCGTCGGGCTCGGTGGCCGCCCACCACGCCAGCGTCATGCCCTTGGCGGCCAGCTCCTTGCGGCGGGCCTCGGCCTCCTCGTCGACGGTGTCCGTGGTGCTCACGCCGGCTCCTTGGGCAGGCCGAGCACCCGCTCCCCGACGATGTTGCGCTGCACCTGGGCGGTCCCGCCCCAGATGGTGTGCGACCGGTTCTGCAGGAAGTACGACTGCCACCGGTCGGGCTGGTACGAGCCGGCGTCCTGGTCGGGCATGACCATGGACTCGGGGCCGCGGAAGGTCATGACCGAGTTGGAGAAGCGCTGCGAGTACTCCGACCAGAACATCTTGTTGATGGATGCGGCCGGGCCCGGCTCCTTGCGGGCCACGACCTCGGAGAGGAGCCGCAGGCCCTGGTAGCGCATGATCTCGCAATGGGTGAAGGCCCAGGCCAGCTCCTGGCGCACGATTGGGTCGCACTCCCGCCCCTGCTTGCGCATGAGGTCGACGGCGTCCCAGAACTGCTTGGTGTGTTGCACGTGCTGGGTGGTGGCCTGGCCGCCCCGCTCGTTGCCGAGCGTGGTCATGGTCACCCGCCACCCGTTGTGCAACCCGCCGATGACGTTGAAGACCGGGGCCCGGGCCTCGTGGATGAACGTCTCGGTGAAGTGGGCCTGGCCGGTGATCTGCCGGATGGGGCGCAGCTCGAAGCCGTTGGACGACCCGTCCGGACGGTACATCGGCGTCAGCACGTACGAGATGCCCTTGTGCTTCGGCGCGTCCGGGTCCGTCCGGCACAGGCAGAACATCATGTTGGCGGCCTGGGAACCGGAGGTCCACACCTTCTGGCCGGTGATCAGCACCTCGTCCCCGTCGACGATGCCGCGTGTCTTGAGCGAGGCCAGGTCGGAGCCGGCGTCGGGCTCGGAGAAGCCCTGGCAGTAGCGATCGGTGCCGTCGATGATGCGCGGCAGGAAGTGCGCCTTCTGCTCGTCGGAGCCCCACACGATGATCGAGGGGCCGACCAGCCACTCACCCATCCCGCGCGTCACCCGCGGGACGCGCAGGCGGCCGAACTCCTCGTTCATCACCGCCACCTCGATCCCCGACAGACCCCGGCCGCCGTACTCCTCGGGCCAGGAGACGCACATGTAGCCGGCCTCGGCCAGCTTGTCGGTCCACTCCTTGAGGCCCGGCACGTTCCCGTAGGACGCCCGCTCGACGTCGACGCCGACCAGCTCGTCCGGCGCGTTGGCCTCCAGCCAGCCGCGCAGCTCGTCTCGGAACCGCCGGGCGCCCGGCCCCAGGTCCAGATCCAGGCTCATCGTTCCCCCTCCCCACGCCGGACCGGCCGCCTCCCGGTCAGCGTCGGGGCAGGATAATGCGCGTTACGCGGCCCGTCTCCGGCGCCGCCCGGTGTCGGCCCCCTCCGGGCACCCGTCACACGGCTCGGTGTGCAGCAGCCGCTCCGGGCCGAGGGCCCGGGTCGGGCGGTCGCCGCGGGCGTGGAGGTGGATGCTCCAGGGATGGTGGGTCCGCCGGCCGTGGCGGGAGGACGCCTCCAGCCACAGCCACACGCTCCAGCCCACCGGCACCAGCCCCCAGAAGCTGACGATCCGGTAGAGCAGGACGGTGGCCAGGGCCTGGTCCATCGGTACCCCGTAGGCGACCAGGAGGGCGGACATGCTGCCCTCGACCACCCCCAGGCCGCCGGGGGTTATGGGGAGGCTGGCCGAGATCTGGGTCAGGGGGTAGATGACCAGGAGCCCCCGCCACGGCACCCGGACGTGGAGGGCCTCCAGGCACGCCAGCAGACAGGCGGCGTCGTAGAGCCAGTTGGTCAGGGCCAGGCCGAAGGCCTCGACCCACCCGAGGGCCCCGGGCCGGACCGTCTCCAGCCGCTCGACGACGTGGGAGATCACGCGCCCGACGCGGTCGGTGAGCGGGACCCGCCGGTTCAGGACGGCCCAGGAGCGGGCCAGGGCGCGGCGGACGGCAGGGGAGCGCCTCGACGCCAGCAGCCCGGCGCCCGCCACCACCGGGATGGCGGCCAGGACGGCGGCCAGCCAGCGCAGCCCGGCCACCGGCCCCGTGGATCCGGCGATGAAGGCGCCCGCCGCCACCAGGACGAACAGGGCGAACGACGACAGCGCCCCGGCCACGAGGATCACCCACCCGGCCAGGACCCGGTCGGCGCCCCGGCGGCGCAGCTGCCCGAAGGCCCACGTGGCCGCCCACGCCGCCCCCCCGGGGAGCGAGGTCCCGAGGGCGTTGCCGGCCAGGGTGATCTCGGTCATCTCCCCGAGCCCGATCTCGACTCCTCCGGCCCGCAGCAGCCACCTCTGCAGGCGGGCGAAGACCACCATCGACGCCGCCTGGACCAGGATCGCCAGAACCAGCCACCCGGGCCGGAGGTGGGTGACCAGGTGGGCGGCCTGGGCGATCTCCCCGTGGCGCTGGTACGCCTCGTAGGCGGCCACGCCCAGGAGGACCAGCGCCAGGCCGCGCCGGAACCACGTCCGCCTGGTGGGCGCGTGCTGGTCGTCGGCCGGCTCCGACTCGATCGGGGCCGGGGCCGTCTCCACCGTCCGGCTCATCGGTCCGTCCAACGCCGGCGGCCCCGGGAACAGTCCCGCCCCGACACCACGACCGGTCCCTGCAGGCGGACGACCAGGCGGGCCATCCGCTCGAGGGCCTCCTCGATCTGCTCCATCGAGGCGGCGTACGAGAAGCGGACGTGCCCGGCGGCGCGGTGGGCACCGAAGTCGTTCCCAGGCGCCACCGCCACGCCGGCGTCGTGCAGGAGGCGGTCGACCAGCTCGGAGCTGTCCTCGCACAGGGCGCCGCAGCCGGCGTAGGCGTAGAAGGCGCCCTCGGGCACCCGGGGGACGTCGAACCCCAGGGCGCGGAGCCCGGCGACGATGACGTCCCGGCGCCGGCGGAGGATCTCGACCCGGTGGGCGACCTCGTCCCACACCTCGGGCTGCAAAGCGGCGAGGCCGGCCGCCTGGGCCGGGGCCGGGGGGGAGATGTACATGTTCTGGGCCAGCCGCCTCACGGCGTCGAGGGCCCAGTCCGGGCAGACCAACCACCCCAGCCGCCAGCCCGTCATGCCGAAGGTCTTGGAGAAGCTGCCGATCACGAACACGTCGTCGCTCACGGACGCCGCGGTGGACGGGGCCCGGTCGTACACCAGCTCGCCGTACACCTCGTCGACGTAGCACGTGAGGCCGGTGGCCGCCGCCCACCCGATCACCGCCGCCAGGTCGGCGGCGGGCATCACCGCGCCGGTGGGGTTGGCCGGCGTGCCGACCAGCACTCCGGTGGTGGCGCCGGTGCGCGCCGCGTCGAGCGTCCCGGGCCCGGGCTGGTAGCCGGTGCCGGCGTCGACGGGCACGCCGACAGGGATCCCGCCGTACAGCCTCACCAGGTTGGCGTTGCACGGGTAGCCGGGATCGGTGACGAGGACCTCGCCGCCCGGGTCGACGGTGGCGCCGAAGGCGAGGAGGAGGGCGGCCGACGCCCCGGTCGTCACCACGATCCGCCCGCGGGGGACCTCCACTCCGAGCCGCTCGGCGTAGTAGGCGGCCAGGGCGTCGCGCAGCTCGGGGACGCCCAGCGCCGGCGTGTAGTGGAGATGGCCCCCGGCCATGGCCCGCGCCGCCGCCTGGACCACGGGAGCGGGCGTGCCGAAGTCGGGCTCGCCGGCGACGAGATGGATGACCGAGCGGCCCGAGGCCTCGACCCGCCACGCCTGCTCCATCATCTCGACGACCCGGAATGGTGAGATGTCCGCCGCCCGGCGCGCCAGGTGGGGGCGGGGATCCATAAAGTCATCTTCTTTCGTGCGCGGCGGCCGGGCAACAGGAGGTGGGCAGGTGGGGGAACGCAGGGAGTTGGACACGGGCACGGAGGACGTCCGCGCCCACGTCGAGGACCGGGTCGGGGTCATCACCCTCAACCGCCCCGAACGGCGCAACGCCTTCTCCGGGGCGATGGTGGCGGGACTGGCGCGCCTGCTGGAGGAGATGGATGCCGATTCCGGCGTAGGGGCGGTGGTGCTCACCGGCGCCGGTGGGGCCTTCTCGGCCGGGGGGGACGTCAAGGGCTTTGCCGCCCAGGGGGAGTCGGCCGGCTCGGGTGACCGGGGGGCCGGCGGGGGAGGGTTGGGCGGGGACTACGACCGCGCCATCCACTCCCAGCGCCTCAACCAGCGGGCCACGTCGGGACGGCTGTTCTCCCTGCCCAAGCCGACCCTGGCGTCCCTGCCCGGCCCGGCGGCCGGGGCCGGTCTGTCGCTGGCGCTCGCCTGCGATCTGCGCATCGCCGCCCGCACCGCCTTCATGACCACCGCCTTCGCCAACGTCGGCTTTGCCGGGGACTACGGCGGGACCTGGTTCCTCAGCCGCCTGGTCGGGCTGGCCAGGGCCAAGGAGCTGTACTTCCTGTCCGAGCGGGTCGGGGCCGAGGAGGCCCTCCGGCTCGGGCTGGTCAACTGGGTGGTCGAGCCGGACGAGCTCGAGGCCCGGACCATGGAGATCGCCGGCCGGCTGGCCCATGGGCCCGCGGTGGCCCACCGCTACATGAAGGAGAACCTCAACCGGGCCGTGAACGGCGAGCTCGGGGACTGCATGGACCTGGAGGTGACCCACCACGTGCGCAGCGGCCTCACCGCCGACCACCGGGAGGCGGCCCGGGCGTTCGTGGAGAAGCGCCCGCCCCGGTTCACCGGCAATTGACGGGTTGACGTAATTTGTAGAATTGTTGAAAACCGGACGGCCGGGAGGGGACGGGACATGGGGCGGTCGAGGGTTGCGGTCGGAGGGGCGCTGGCGCTGGTGACCGGGGCAGGAAGCGGCATCGGGCGGGCGACGGCGCTCGAGCTGTCCCGGCGGGGCGCACGCGTCCTGATCGCCGACATCGACGACGTGGCGGCCAAGGAGAGCGCCGAGCAGTGCGGCGGTGGGGCGGCGGCCTACCAGTTGGACGTGGCCGACGGCCCGGCCTTCGCCGCACTGGCGGATCGGGTGAGTCGGGAGCACGGCACCGTCGACATCCTCGTGAACAACGCCGGGGTCGGCGCCTCCGGTCCGTTCCTCGATACGGCGCCGGCGGACTGGGACTGGATCATCGGGATCAATCTGATGGGGGTCATCAACGGCTGTCGCGCCTTCGGGCCGGCGATGGTCGAGCGGCGGACGGGCCACGTCGTCAACGTGGCCTCCGGGCTGGGCTACACCCCGACGGCCACGGAGTCGGCCTACGTGACGACGAAGGCGGGAGTGATCGCGCTGTCCAGGTGCCTGCGCGCCGACTGGCAGGCCACCAACGTGGGCGTCTCGGTCATCTGCCCCGGGGTCATCAACACCGCCATCATCAGCCGGACGCGCTTCCTCGGGCCGAACGCCTCGCCGGACCGGGTCGAGCGGACCGAGAGGCTGTTCCGCCGCGGCCACAGCCCCGACCAGGTGGCCCGGGCCATCGTCGGGGCGGTCGAGCGCGACCGGCCCCTGGTCCCGGTGGGCTGGGAGTCCAAGCTCGGGTGGGTGGCCCACCGGCTGGGCCCGCTGCGCCTCTCGGACGCCATGGCCCGGGCGGGCGGTCGCTGGCGCTGAGCACCCGACCGGCGGCCGCTGGCGGGCGGGTGCCGGTACAGTTCGGATCCTGGGCTCAGCGCGCGTGGTCACGATCTCCGCGAGCTACGGCGCGGGCGGCAGTGTCATCGCCCCGGCCGTGGCGGAGCGGCTGGGATTCCCGTTCCTCGACCGGGCGTTGCCCGCCGCCGCCTCTTCGACCGCCGCCGAGTCGGCCGACGACGAGGAGCGGACCGAGGGCCTGATCACCAGGATGCTCTCCCGCTTCGCGGCGGTGCCCGATCCGCTGACCGGCGGAGTGTCCGGAGTCCCGGGTGTCACGCGCGACGAGGTGCTGAAGGAGCAGGTGGAGCATCAGGTCGGGACGTTCTCCCGCTCGGACGGGGTGATCCTCGGATGGGGCAGCACGCTGATCGTCGAGTCGGCGTTCCACGTGCGCCTGGACGGCCCGGAGGAGGCCCGGGTGCGCCGGGGGATGATGATCGAGGGCCTCGACGAGGGCGCCGCCCGCAAGCGCCTGGCCGACACCGACCGGGTCCGTTCCCTGTACATCCGGCGCATGTACGGGCGGGACTGGCGCGACTTCGAGCTGTACCAGCTGATGCTGGACAGCACCAGCCTCGACTTCGACGGATGCGTGACGGTGATCGCCGACACCGCCCGGGCCTTCTGGGCCTACACCGGCCGACCGGCCAACGGCCCGCTGCCGTGACCGGCCCCATCCGTTGACGGGGCCGTCCTCGACCCTGCAGGGCGTCCGGGTGCTGGACCTGACCCGCAACCTGGCCGGGCCGTTCTGCACGATGATCCTCGGGGACCTCGGCGCCGACGTGGTCAAGGTCGAACAACCCGGCCGGGGGGACGACACCCGCCAGTGGACCCCGCCCGAGTGGGGCGGGGAGAGCCCCACGTTCCTGTCGGCCAACCGCAACAAGCGCAGCGTGGCCGTCGACCTCGACACCGCCGAGGGCGTCGAGGTGGTGCGCCGG
>DASUHN010000260.1 GCA_036273495.1 Acidimicrobiales bacterium
ACGCAGCATGCGGTGGTTTGGAGCCTCCCCCCACCGGGCGGCTCCGGAGGGCCTACCTCCATCTCTCGCACAGCACGGCATGCTGGAGCGCTGCCTAGGTCACCATCTGACGCTCCTTTCTGCCTTCGTGGCACACCGGACCATGTGAAACCGGAGTAGTAGGGGAGCTCTCCGCTTCCCCGGCTTCTACGGTTGGGCGGCCGTCGCTCCCCCGTCCACGACGAGCGTCGTGCCGGTTATGAAGCCGGCGGCCTGGGAGCACAGGAAGGCGACCGCCTTGCCGAAGTCCTCGGGATCCCCCATCGGCCCGCCCCCACCCCCGCCCAGCTGCTTCATCCGCTCGGTGGCGTGGGCGCCGGGGCAGGCCAGGTTGATGGTGATGCCCCGGGGGAGCAGCTCCCGGCACGCGGTGCGCACCCACGCGTAGAGGGCGGTGCGCGCCACGTTCGACAGGGACAGCGACGGGATGGGCAGCACCACGCTGTAGGACGTGATGCAGCAGATCCGGCCCCATCCCCCGGCGGCCATGTGCCGAGCGGCGGCGCGCACCAGCCGGACCGACGCCAGGAGGTTGGCGTTGACGGCCGCCTCGATGGCGGCGTCGTCCACCGCCAGGGCCGGGCCGGGGGGCGGGCCCCCGTTGTTGGCGACGACGACGTCGAGGCGCCCCCAGCGGCCCACGGCCTCCTCGACCAGGCGGGCCGGCGCCTCGGGGTCGTTGAGGTCGGCCTCGGCCACCTCGCACTCGCCGCCGCCGGCGGCCACGACCGAGCGCCGGGCCGCCTCGAGGCTCTCGGTGCTGCGGGAGGCGAGCAGGACCCGGGCGCCGTCCCCGGCGAGGGCGCGGGCGGAGGCGAGGCCGAGGCCCTTCGAACCGGCCGTCACCAGCGCCACCCGGCCGTCCAGGCCCAGGTCCATGCCCGCTCAGGCCTCCACGGTGAGGCGGCGCAGGTAGTACCAGTAGGTGCGCAGGTGGACGACCCGCAGCACCGACAGCAGGTCCCAGAACATCCGGCCCGTGCGCCGGTAGCCCTCGAGGAACCCGAACTTGTCGCGCTTGGTCCGGTGGGTGACGCCCCGCATGACCCGCGCCGTGGTGGGGCAGCCCCCCGCGGCCACCACCTCGTTGATCATCATCTCGATGGTGTACCCCTCTCGCTTGGAGGTGGGCACGGCGTCGAACACCCACCGGGGGATGATCCGCTCCCCCGAGGTCGGCGGGAGGCGCACGACCAGACGGTTGAGCCAGCCGTAGTCGAAGCAGCCGAGCGACATCACCGCCCGTCCGTCCAGGTAGGGACGGGCTATCTCGTCGAGGTGGTCGCTCGTGATCCCCAGCAGGTCGGCGTCGACGAACAGGATCGTCTGGGCGTCGCTGGCCTCCACCCCCATCTCCATGGCGTGGGCCTTCGAGCCCTCGGCACGCGCCAGGGCGTTGCCCACGACGGCGGCGTCCCCGAGGTCGCGCCGCACCACCTTGGCGCCGGCGGCCGCCGCCCGCGCCGCCGTGTCGTCCGCCGAGCCGTCGTCGACGACGATGACCTGGCGGAGCCAGTCGCAGCCGAGGCACGCCTCCACCACCGACGCCACCGTCTGCTCCTCGTCGCGCGCGGGTACGACCGCGTCGATCGACGGGACGGTCACGCGCTCGGGAGGGGCCGGGCCGGCGCGGTCAGGCCGGCGAGCGGCGCAGGCCGGCGCGCTCACCGCGCACGAGGAACTTGCGGGCCATCTTCCGGCTGGCTTCGTCGATCATCTCGTCGCCGAACATCACCGCGCCCTTGCGCTCACCCGGCGCGCCCTGGGTCGTGGCCTGCTCGTAGGCATCGAGGATGGCCCACGCCCGGTCGAACTGCTCCTGGGTCGGGGAGAACACCTCGTTGAGGATGGTCACCTGGTCGGGGTGCAGCGCCCACTTGCCGTCGTAGCCGAGGATCTTGGTCCGGTTGCAGTAGTCACGGAAGCCGTCCGGATCCCGTACGTACAGGTAGGGGCCGTCGATCACCTGCAGGCCGTTGGCCCGTCCCGCCATCAGGATCTTGGAGAACACGTAGTGGAAGTGGTCCCCGGGATAGTCGGGGATCTGCACCCCGCCGGTGAGCACCGGCATCTCCATCGAGGCGGCGAAGTCGGCGGGCCCGAAGATGATCGTCTCCAGCCGGGGGGACGCGGCGCAGATCTCCTCGACGTTGATCAGGCCCCGGGTCGTCTCGATCTGGGCCTCGATGCCGATGTGGCCGGCGGGCAGCCCCGCCTTCTGCTCGACCTGGGTGAGCAGGAGGTCGAGGGCCACCACCTCGGCCGCGCTCTGCACCTTGGGCAGCATCACCTCGTCGAGGCGCTCCCCGGCCTGGCCGACCACCTCGATGACGTCGAAGGCCGTCCACTCGGTGTCCCACGCGTTGATGCGGACGCAGAGGACCCGGTCCCCCCAGTCCTGATTCTTGATGGCGTCGACGACCTTGCCCCGCGCCGCCTCCTTCTCGAGGGGCGCGACCGAGTCCTCGAGGTCGAGGAAGGTCATGTCGGCGGGAACGGTCGGGCCCTTCTCCAGGAAGCGTTCGCTCGAGCCCGGCACCGAAAGACAGGAGCGGCGGGGCAGGTCTCTCGTGCGTTGCGACATGGCCGCGATGCTAAGTGGGAGGCGGCGGAGCCGACAAAGACAGGTCGGCCGGAACCAGCTGCTCGCTGATCAGGCGGGAGAACCGGTCGGGGTGTCCGCCGACGAAGGCCCGGCACAGCCGGAAGCCCTCGACGTAGCAGGTGACATAGGCCCGCCACGTCGGATCGAGAAGGAAGGCCACCGACTTCTCGGCCCGCTCCCGGGTGGTGAGCGACCAGCGCGCCACGTAGTCCACCACCTCGTCGGGCGGGGCACCGTCCTCGTGCAGGAGGAAGGCGGCGTTGGCGCGCACCCAGCCGAGCTCCTCGCCCGACCGGGACACCGCCGCGGCCACCTCGGCGTCGTAGCGGATCCCGAGGGGCCGGAGGTGGCCGGCCACGACCGGCTCGGGCCGTTCCCCCATCACCACCTCCAGACCGAGGTCGGCCAGGCCCTCGGCCAGGAGGCACTGCGGGGTCCCCACCAGGAAGATCGACTCCTCCAGCCACCGCCGGCCCCGCACCAGGCCCACCTCCTTGCGGCTGTGCTCGGTGTGGTGGCCGGGGTAGGCCTCGTGGGCGACCAGGTGGGCCAGGTTGGTCGACAGGACCGGCAGGTCGACGTTCACCGCGACCCGGCTGCGCAGCTCCCCGAGGTAGTAGTTGAAGCCCGACCAGGGCTGGTCGGTCACCAGCTCGAAGTCGACCCGCTCCCCGTCGGGCAGCCCGAACTGCACCCGGGTCCTCTCCCGCAGGTCCTCGCACAGCGAGTCGATGGCCCGGGAGAGGAGGTCCCGGGGGACGGCCTGGGCCTCCCGCCACTCCACGAACCGCTCCGCCAGCGGGCCCGGGCCGGGCAGGACGCGCTCCAGGCGCTCGTGGGCGGCGGCCAGCACGTCGTCGTCGACCCGCCGGGGGCGGACCCCGTAGCAGAGCTCGACCTCGTCGGCGTAGCCGATGGCCTCCCCGGCCAGCTTCCGGGCGGTGGTGCGCAGGCCCGTCACCTGGGCCCGCAGCCACCGCCGGCGCCCGTCCTCCAGCGCCTGGTCGGCGTCGAGGGCCGCCAGCAGCTCCCCCGCCCGCCGGGCCAGCTCGGCCGCGGGGACCGGCTCCCCGGCCGCCGCCCGCCGGGCCGGCTCGGGAGGCCCGTAGTAGGCGTCGACCATCCCGTCGACGTGGCGCCCCAGGGCCAGGCCGAGCTCGATGTAGGAGTCGACCAAGGGGCTCACCCGCTGATCCGGAGCAGCTCGGGGGCCACCGGGCAGTCGGCGGCCGCGCCCAGGTCGGCGGGGGCGCGCTTGCCGCCCGGGCCCACCACCACGTCGACCAGGTCGACCGGGACCAGCTCGAAGGCCCGGTCCCACGGCTCCTCGCCGTGGGCGTCGATGTGCGACAGCTGGGCGTCCCACAGCCGCCCGGGCAGCACCCGGCCCACGCCCGCCACCGCCCAGACGGGGATGCCGGCCTGGCGGGCCACGGCGGCGGCGGCGTGGGACCCGGGGCAGGCCAGCAGCCCGGCCGTGCCCGCCGACACCCCGGCCGACACCGCCTCGATCAGCACCAGTCCCGCCACCACCACGGCGGCGGCCGCCCCGGCCGCGGGCACATCCCACGCATCGACCCCGGACGCCGACAGGCGGCGGGCCA
>DASUHN010000261.1 GCA_036273495.1 Acidimicrobiales bacterium
CCACTCGACCGGCACATAGCGCATGGTGATCCGGCGGTAGACGTCCCGCCATGCATCGTCGTGTCCGAGCGGGTGGATCGTCTCGGCCGACCCGCGCACGACGACCTTCCGGTACGGCCCGACCGACTCGTCGACCGTGAAGCACACCCGCGGGTCCGCGGTGAGGTTGGCCAACCAGCGCGAGCGCTCGCGGGGAGTGACCAGGAAGACACCGTCCTCGACGATGAACCACGTGGGGACCACCAGGGGGCTGCCGTCGGGATCGGTCGTCCCGATGCGCACGAGCTGTCCGGGCTCGGCCAGGAAGGCGTCAACCTCGGCCGGGGTCATGCCGGGCACGGTCCCCGACCGTAGCGTCCGTCCCCGGCCGGACGCCGCCCGGGCACGACCCGGGCACGACCCGGTCAGAATGGCGACATGTCGCGGGCGCTCGTGTTGAGTGGTGGGGGGTCAGTAGGGATCGCCTGGCAGTCCGGCCTGGTCGGGGGCCTGGCCGAGGCCGGGGTGGATCTGCGGACGATGGACCGGGTGCTCGGGACCTCGGCGGGCTCTGCGGTGGGCGCGCAGATCAAGCTGGGTCGCGACCTCGCCGACCAGGTGGCGCGCTACCGGGCGGGGCCGAGTCCCCGGGGCGCCTCCTCCGGTCGGACGCCGGGCCCGTCCGCCGGCGCCTCGACGGCGGAACGGATGGGCAAGCTGATGGAGGTGATGGCCGCGTCCCCGGACGCCTCGCCTGACGAACGCCGGAAGCTGATCGGGCGCTACGCCCTGGAGGCCGACACCGGCCCCGAGGACCGGTTCGTGGGGGGCTTCTCATACCTGAAGGGGGAGGCGTGGCCTGCGGGTTACGCGTGCACCGCCGTCGACGCCGCGACCGGGGAGTTCACCGTCTGGGAGGGCCAAGAGGGCGTCGAGCTGGACCGGGCCGTTGCCTCGAGCTGCGCGGTGCCGGGCCTGTTCCCGCCGATCACGATCAACGGCCGCCGCTACATGGACGGGGGGATGCGCTCGGCCACCAACGCCGACCTCGTCAAGGGTTGTGACCGGGTGTTGATGATCACGCTCATGGCCGCAACGCGCGCCGGGGTCAATCCGGAATGGGCCGAGCGCCTGAGCCGCGCCCGCGACCAGGAGCTGGAGGCCATCCGCGCCGCCGGAGGCGAGATCACCACCGTCGCGCCCGATCAGGAGGCGGCATCGGTTCTCGGAGTCAATCTCATGGACGGAAGCCGCCTGCTCGAGGCGGCCGAGGAAGGGATCCGTCAGGGCAAGGCCGAGGCCGGCCGGCTGGGGGACTTCCTCTCCGGGTGAGCTCCCGGGGCGCCGGGCGCCATCCCGTGGCCTGTTACTGCGCGGGCCGGCGGTTGTAGAGGCGCCCGGCCCAGAGGTACGAGACGACGGCAATGCCCACGCTCCACGCGACGGCCCGGATGGCGTTGCCTCCCGTGGCGCCGCCTCCCGTTATCAGGCCGCGGAGGGTGTCGGTCACGGAGGTGAACGGCTGGTACCGGGCGAACTGACGGAGCCCGGCCGGCAGCGACGCCGTCGTGACGAAGCCGCTGCTCAGGAACGGCAGGAGGGTGAGCACCATGGGGGTGTTGCTGGCCGTCTCCACGCTGTTGGCGGCCAGGCCGAGAGCGACCGCCATCCAGGCGAGGGCAAAGGCAAAACCGGCCATGAGGCCGACGGCAGCCAGCCAGGCGAGCGGGCCGGCCGAGGGCCGGAACCCGAGCGCCACGGCGATGGTGACGACGACCGCCGTGCCGACCAGGGCCTGGATGACGCTGCCCAGCACTTGGCCGGTGAGCACCGATGTGCGGGCGATGGCCATGGTGCGGAACCGGGCGATGATGCCCTCGGTCATGTCCATGGCCACCAGCACGGCGGTGCCGTTGGCGGCGGCGGCCACGGTCATCAGCAGTATCCCGGGGACGATGAAGCTGAGATACGCCCCGCGGCTGGAGGCACCGACGGCGTGGCCCCCGCCCAGGCCCGCACCCAGCTGGCCGCCGAAGACGTAGACGAACAGCAGGAGGAACACGACCGGCATGCCGATGAGCAGCACGGTCATGGCCGGGTAGCGCTGGAGGTGCTTGAGCTGGCGGCGCAGCATGGTGACCGAGTCGGTGACGGTGAGAGCCAGTTGGGTCATGGCTGCGGCTCCGGTTGGACGGCGGGATGTCCGGTGAGGGTCAGGAAGACGTCGTCGAGGTCGGCCTCGTGGATCGAGAGCCGCTCCACCGGGATCTCTCCGTGGTCGAGGCGGCCGAGGAGGTCACGGATGCCGGCAACCGACCCGTCCCCGGGAACCTGCAGAGTCAGGGCGGCGCAGTCGGCCGGGCCGGCGCCGAGCAGGCGGGCGGCAGCTTCGAGGGCGGAGGGGTCGGCGAAGTGGAGGCTCAGGTGGCCGCCGGGCAGCCGTCGCTTCAGGGCCTCGGGGCTGCCCTCGGCGACGATCCGGCCGCCGTCGAGGATGCCGATGCGGTCGGCCAGGCGGTCGGCCTCGTCGAGGTACTGGGTGGTCAGCAGGATCGTGATCCCCCGGGCGACGAGGCCGGCGATGGTGTCCCACATGGTCCGGCGGCTGCGCGGGTCCAGTCCGGTGGTCGGCTCGTCGAGGAAGATCACCTGGGGATCCCCCAGCAGCGTCATGGCGAGGTCGAGGCGGCGCTTCATACCGCCCGAGTAGGTGGACACCGGCTTGCGGGCCGCCTTCACCAGATCGAAGCTCGCGAGCAGCTCCCCCACCCGCCGCCGGCCCCGGTCCCGGCCGAGATGACGCAGGTCCGCCATCAGGCGCAGGTTCTCCTCGCCCGTCAGCAGGTTGTCCACCGCCGAGAACTGCCCGGTGACGCCGATCGCCGCGCGGACCAGG
>DASUHN010000262.1 GCA_036273495.1 Acidimicrobiales bacterium
CAGCAGGCGCTCCTCGGGGGTCAGCTCGGTCTCCCCCTTGGGAGTGACCTTCCCGACCAGAACGTCCCCGGGGCCGACCTCGGCCCCGATGCGGATGATGCCGCGCTCGTCGAGGTCCTTCAGGATCTCCTCGGAGAGGTTGGGGATGTCCCGGGTGATCTCCTCGGCGCCGAGCTTGGTGTCCCGGGCGTCGACCTCGTGCTCCTCGATGTGGATCGAGGTCAGGACGTCGTCGCGGACCAGGCGCTCCGACAGGATGATGGCGTCCTCGAAGTTGTAGCCCTCCCAGGGCATGAAGGCCACCAGCAGGTTCTTGCCGAGGGCCAGCTCCCCGTTGTGGGTGGACGGACCGTCGGCCATCACCGTGCCCACCTCCACCTTGTCCCCCTCCTCGACCAGCGACTTCTGGTTGATCGAGGTGTTCTGGTTGGAGCGGCGGAACTTCGCCAGCCGGTAGATCTTGCGGCCGAGGGGATGGCCGAGCCGGTCCTTCTGGCCGGCGGTGTACTCGATGACGATCTGGTCACCGGTGACCTCGGACACCGTGCCGGTGCCCTCGGCCACGACCACGTCCCCGGCGTCCTGGGCGGCCCGGGCCTCGACCCCGGTGCCGATGAACGGCGCCTCGGGGACGACCAGGGGCACGGCCTGCTTCTGCATGTTGGCGCCCATGAGCGCCCGGTTGGCGTCGTCGTGCTCGATGAACGGGATGAGCGCCGTCGATATCGACACGATCTGCTTCGGGCTCACGTCCATCAGGTCGACCTCGGCCGGGGGCACGAAGTCGACCTCCGATGTCGTGCCGTACGAGGTGGTGGTGGCACCGACCCGCACACCGGCGCCCTGCGGGCCGCGGCGGACCAGCACGCGGTCACCGACCAGACGCCCGCCGTCGTCCAGGACCGCGTTGGCCTGGGCGATGACGTGCTCCTCCTCGTCGTCGGCTGCGAGGTACACGACGTTCTTGGGGTCACGGTCGACCAGGCCGTCGCGCACGGGGAAGTACGGCGTCTCGATGAACCCGAACTTGTTGACCCGGGCGTAGGTGGCCAGGGCGCCGATGAGGCCGATGTTCGGGCCCTCCGGCGTCTCGATCGGGCACATGCGGCCGTAGTGGGACGTGTGCACGTCCCGGACCTCGAACCCGGCGCGCTCCCTCGACAGACCGCCGGGGCCGAGGGCCGACAGCCGGCGCTTGTGGGCCAGCCCCGACAGCGGGTTGACCTGATCCATGAACTGGGAGAGCTGGCTGGTGCCGAAGAACTCCTTGATGGCCGCCACGACCGGGCGGATGTTGATGAGGGTCTGGGGCGTGATGGCCTCGACGTCCTGGGTGGTCATCCGCTCCCGGACGACCCTCTCCATCCGGGACAGCCCCACCCGGACCTGGTTCTGGATCAGCTCACCAACCGACCGCACCCGGCGGTTGGCGAAGTGGTCCTGGTCGTCCAGGCGGTAGCCGGACTCCCCGTTGGCCAGATGGAGCAGGTAGCTGGCCGCGGCCAGCATCTCCGACGGGCTCAGGACGCCCTGGTCGGACTCGGGCCGCTCCAGGTCCACCCCGAGGATGCCGGCGATCTTCTCGACCTCCGGGCCCAGCTTCTTGTTCAGCTTGTGCCGGCCGACCTTGGTCAGGTCGTAGCGCTTCGGGTTGAAGAAGGCGTTCTCGAAGTACGCACGCGCCGACTCCACCGAGGGCGGCTCACCGGGGCGGGCCCGCTTGTAGATCTCGAGCAGGGCCTCCTCCCGGGTGGGGGCGATGTCGCGCTCCTTCTCCCACTGGCCCTCGAGGAAGTCGAAGTGGCGCACGAAACGCGACAGCAGCGCCTCGTCCTCGTAGCCGAGGGCCCGGAGCAGGATGAACAGCGACAGGCGCCGCTTGCGCGCCACGCGGGTGCCTGCGGTGATGTCCTTGCCCGGCTTGGCCTCGACGTCGAACTCGATCCACTCGCCGCGGTAGGGGTGGATCGTTCCGGTCACGATGGTCTTGGCATCCCGCCCGGGCTGGAAGATCACTCCGGGTGAGCGGACGAGCTGGCTGACGACCACCCGCTCGGTGCCGTTGACGATGAACGTTCCCCTGTCCGTCATCATCGGGAAGTCCCCCATGAAGACGGTCTGCTCCTTGATCTCACCCGTGGAGGCGTTCATGAACCGGGCCCGCACGAAGATCGGGGCCGCGTAGGTCATGTCCTTCTCCTTGCACTCCTCCACCGAGAACTTGGGCGGAGGGCGCAGGTCGGGGTCGCTCGGGTCGAACTCCAGCTCCAGCCGGAGGGTCCCGGTGAAGTCCTCGATCGGGCTGATGTCGGCGAAGGTCTCCGCCAGGCCCTCCTCGAGGAAGTCCTTGAACGAGTCGCGCTGGACGGCCACGAGGTCGGGCAGGGGCAGAACCTCGTCCAGGTTGGCGAAGGTGAAGCGTTCCGGGGTCGCAGAACGAGCGGGCAAGCCGAACTCCTAGTGGGGAGAAAGGTGGAACGACAGGTGGTGGAACGGCAGCGGGCGCGCCGGCGCGCCGAAGGCGCGGCCTGAAGTCAGGTACGCGGCGGGGGCGGGCACGGCAACCGGCAATTGTAGGCGCGGGCGTGCTCGAATACAAGCCCCCCGCCTGGGGCTCCCGGGCAGGATAAGGCCTGGGGCCCCTCAGGTCAATGGTAGGGGGGCGCTACTTGACCTCGACGCTGGCCCCGGCCTCCTCGAGCT
>DASUHN010000263.1 GCA_036273495.1 Acidimicrobiales bacterium
TCCGTCGTGGCGACCCGCCGCCTGCTTCCCGCTCCCGACCGGGCCGTCCGGGTTCGGGTTCCGGTCCCGCTCCGGCGGGCCGGGAGGCCCCCGGAGCGGCTGACCGCGTCGGATCCGGTGCCCAGATAGGCGGCGACCACCCGCGGGTCGTTGACAATCTCGTCGGGTGGCCCCTGGGCCAGGACCCGCCCGAGGTCCAACGCCACCACCTCGTCCGCCAGGCCGGTGAGGAGGGGCATGTCGTGCTCGATCACCAGCAGGCTGGAGCCGGTGAGCTCCCGCACCTTGCGCAGCATGGGCCCCAGGGCCTCGCTCTCCCGCTGGGCGATGCCGGACGACGGCTCGTCGAAGAGGATCACGGAGGGCTCGTGGGCCAGGATGCACGCCAGGTCGATGAGCCGCCGGGTTCCGGTCGAGATCTCCGCCACGAACTTGTTCCGGTAGGCACCGAGCCCCAGCATCTCTACCAGCTCCCCGGCCCGCTCCGCCACCGCCGCCTCGGAGTCGAGCGTCGCCGGGAGGCTCAGGGCCGCCGCCAGCGGGTCGCGTACCTCGACGTGGCGCTCGAGCGCCACCTTGATGGTGTCGGTCACGGTCATGGCGGGGAACAGCTTCGAGTCCTGGAAGGACCGCCCCAGTCCGAGCCGGGCGCGCGAGTCGGGGGGAAGGTGGCTGATGTCCAGGCCGTGCAGCAGGATCCGCCCGGAGTCGAGGGGGAAGAAGCCGGAGATGAGGTCGAACAGCGTCGTCTTGCCCGCCCCGTTCGGTCCGAGCAGACCCAGGATCTGACCCTGGTGGAGGGTCATCGACACGTCCTCGTTGGCGACCACCCCGCCGAAGCGCTTGGTCACCGCCTCCACCTCGAGGACCGGCCGGGGCCCCGCTCCGTTCCCGGCGGCCCCGGCGCCCTGCTCCCGGGCGCGGGTTCGGGCCCCCGAGCGCGACCCCGCCATCGCCTCCGAGGCCCCTTCGAGGAAGACGGCGCGCAGCACGTCCGGCCGCTCGAGCAGCTCCTCGGTGCGCCCCGAGAAGCGGATCTCCCCCTTCTCCATGAACACGGCCCGCTCGGCGACGGTGAGGGCCACGTTCACCGACTGCTCGACCAGAAGGATGGTCGTCCCGTCCCGGGCCAGCTGGCGGACGGTTCCCAACAGCTGCTCGACCACGATCGGGGCCAGGCCCAGCGAGAGCTCGTCGATCATGAGGAGCCGGGGCCGGCCCATCAGGGCCTGGGCCAGCACGACCATCTGCTGCTCGCCCCCTGACAGGTTCCCCGCCGGCACCTCCCAGCGCTCCCGCAGGACCGGGAAGTAGTCGAGGACCCGCTCGGTCGCCTCCCGGAACTGCGCCGACTCGCTGCGGAACATCCAGCCGGCGATCCGCAGGTTGTCGGCCACGGTCAGCCCGGGGAACACGCCCCGGTCCCCGGGCACCAGCGCCATGCCGAGAACCGCCTTGTTGACCGAGTCGGCGTGGGTGACGTCGCGGCCGTTGAAGAAGACCGCCCCGCCCACCGGGTCCACGAGGCCGCTCACCGCCCGGAGGAACGTCGACTTGCCGGCGCCGTTGGTACCGAGCAGCGCCACGACCTCCCCTTGGCGCACGTCGAGGTCGACACCGAACAGGATCTGCAGGTTTCCGGCGTAGGCCACCTCCAGCCCCCGGACCGAGAGCAGGGCGTCCACGTCGGCGGCGGCCTGGACCTTGCGCGCCTCCGCCACGTCGCGCGCCACGAACTGGCGGGCGGTGAGCTCCACCAGCCCGGCGCCGACGACGAGGATCCCGAGCACGTATGCCGCCGCCCGTTGGTGGTGGTTGGCGATGCCTCCGATGACCGGGGCCACGACGAGGGCGCCGAGGGTCACCCAGATCAGCGAGTACGAGAAGGCCTGGCCCCGCAGGCGCGGCGTGGTGACCAGCCCGATCATCACGCTGTACGCCGGGGTGAACCCGGAGGCCCCGATCCCGAGCACGAACAACATCGCCGCCGAGCCGATCGACCAGGGCAGCACGCCCATCAGGATGATCCCGACGCCGAACTCGACGACCATCAGCCCGTTGATGACCGGCAGCAGCTCGGGGCGGCCCCGTCGCATCCCGACCTGGACGATCCAGCCCCCCAGGACGGTGCCGACCAGCCCGCCCAGACCGAACAGGGCTATGACCACACCCCGCGCCAGCGAGTTGTAGTGGTAGACGTCCTTGAAGAACACGCTCTGCAGGAGGTTGAAGGCGATGACGCCTCCTCCGAAGAAGGCCGCCGCCCACCACGTCCGCCGCAGCGACCGCACCGCCTTCACCCGGCGGAACCCCTCCCAGAACGAGGACCGCTCCTCCCTCTCCAGCACCAGGCCGAGGGACGCGCCCCGGCCGGGGTCGCGCAGGCGGCCCAGCAGCCAGACGCCGATCACCGCCGGCACGCCGAGGAGAAGGAACGCCCCGCGCCAGCCGATCCCGGCCGCCACGCCGCCCGCCAGCGGGCTGCCCAGGAGGGCGGCGGCCGACACGGCGAACAGATAGAGCGTGAACGTGATCCCGAGCGACTCCGGCGGGTAGTAGTCGGTGATCAGGCTGCTGTGGGCCGGGTTGTTGACGAGCAGCCCGATCCCCGCCAGCACCGCCAGCACCAGGAACAGCCAGTACTTGGGCGCCAGCCCCAGTCCCACCGCCACGATCCCGACCGCGGCCGTGCCCCACTGGGAGAGGCGGATCCGGTCCATCCGGTCCGACACGAACCCGGCAAAGGGGGACAGGAGGGCCGGCAGGACCGACACCACGGTGACGGTGGTGATGGCCTGCTGGTTGGTGAGATGGAAGGTGTCGCGGATGTCGGGCAGGAGGACGGTGAGGGCCTGATTGCCGAAGCGCTCGATGCTGGCCGCCGCCAGCAGGATCATCACCGGGCCCAGCCCGCTGCGGCCGACCTGACCGGCCAGCCACCTGACGTAGCCGGACGGAGAACGCGGTACCCGCGGCGGTGAGACGGCGGTCACGCCGTCACCTGGTCCCGTCCCAGCTCGGCGTGCGCCACCGTCGGAGCGGCCTCGAGGATCACCCGGTCGGCCCCCTGGTCGTCGCGCATCGCCATGTCCGCAACCAGGCTGGGCACGATGATCCCGCGCCGTTCGGCCAAGGCGCGTAGCAGCCGGTCCCGGCCCCGGTAGATGGCCGAGCCCACACCGCCCGGCAGGAACATCAGGATCACCAGCAGGCCGATCCCGCTGCCCATGATCTGAAAGATGTTCTCGAGGGACTTGGGGACCGAGTTGGCGAACCAGGACAGGCCCTCGAGGTAGATGGCGCCGGCAAACACGCCGGTCATCGACCCGAGCCCCCCGATCACGACCATGGTGAACACGTCGATCCCCGATTGCGGGTCCGCCAGCCCGCTGTACAGGTAGCCGTCGTGGTTCACTATGAGGACGCCCGCCACCGCGGCCAGGAAGCCCGAGATGGCGAAGGCCAGCAGCTTGGCCCGGGTGACGTTGACGCCGTAGGCCTGCACTCCCCGCTCGTTCTCGCGGGTGGCCACCAGGATGCGCCCCACCCGGCTCCGGCGCATCCCCGCCACGGCCAGGATGCACACGAGCAGTACCGCGTAGGAGAAGTAGTAGTAGCGGTCGGTGGTACCGAGCGAGACCCGGCCGAACAGTGGCAGGCGCGGGATGGGTTGGAACTGGCTCGGCATCCAGTGGAAGTGGCTCGAGTTGAAGAAGTAGGAGCTGGCGGCAAAGGTGAAGGCCAGGGTGGCGACGGCAAGGAACAGGCCGCGGATCCGCAGGGCGGGGATGCCTATGGCCACCGCCACGACGGCACCGAGCAACCCGGCCAGCGCCATCTGGGCCACGAGGTCGACGTGCCAGTGCATGGTCATCCACGCCCCCGTGGCGGAGCCGACGGCCACAAAGGCGAAGTGACCCAGGCTGATCTGGTTCGTCCACCCGGTGAGGACCAGCAGCGACAGGGCGATTATCAGGTAGGCGGCGAGGAAGCTGCCGAGCTCGGTCTTGGCTTCGCCCAGGAGGTAGGGGATGACCACGACCACGACGGCCACGGCCGCCAGCACGCCGCGGCGGGCCCAGGTCACCACGGGCAGCCGGGCCAGCTCAGGAGGGACGGGCCGCACCTCGCGCATGGCGATCCACGTCGAGACCGCCGCCTCCTGGGCCCGGCTGGCGAGCTGGCGGCGCTGGACGAGAAGCCCGACCAGGATCACCACGAACAGGACCAGGTCGACGACGTCGGCATTGCCGGTGTGCCACACCACCGCCTGCTCGATCACCCCGAGCAGGATCGAGGCCCCCACGATCGTCGGCATCCGCTCCATGCGGCCGATCACCGCGGCGGTGAGGGTGCGCAGCAGCACGGACAGCCCGAGGGCGGTCCCGATGGGAAGGCCCACCACGCCGGCGCGGAGGATGACGCCGACGGTGGCGAGGAGGGCGGCCACCGCCCACACGACCAGGTTGACCCGCTTCACCGGCACGCCCAGCAGGGAGGCCCGGTCGGCGCTCTCGGCGCAGGCGCGCACCGCCACGCCGATGTGGGTCCGGTTGAGGAACCACGTGAGCCCGGCGATCACCACAGGGATCACGGCCATGGCCAACACGTCGTTGCCCTGGAAGCGGACGGGCCCGATGCCGAACGAGACGTTGAACGGGGACGGGAAGATCTGGGGCGGCAGCTGGGCGCCGAACACCTTGGGAAGCCCGATCTCGCCGATGATCAGGATCTGGGCAATGGCGATGGTCGCCACCGTCAGCACCATGCGGGGCGCCTTGGCGAAGCGGCGGATGAAGAGGAACTCGATCAGCACGCCGATGAGGACACCCGAGACCAACCCGACGGGGATGGCGGCGAAGTACGACCAGTGCGACACGGCGATGAGCAGCACCGCCAGCGAGGCGGGCACGCCGCCCATGTCCCCCTGGGCGAAGTTGATGATCCGGTTGGCCCGGTACACGAGGGAGATGCCGAGGGCGATCAGCGAGTACAGGCCCCCGATGACCGCCCCCTTGATCAGCACGCCCGTGGGAGCGGGCCAGAGACGATCGACCACCCAGTACAGCGCCAGGGCCGCCGCCACCCAGTTGCAGACCCGGCGGACCCCGCGGTCGTCGATCAACCGGGCCATCGCGCCGCCACCGGGAACCGGCGCGCCCAGAGCCGTCACTGCACCCCTCCCGGGACCCGCACGAGAGTGCTCGTCCTCTCGTCGACCGGGCGGAGGGACCGGGCCAGCGCCACGAGCTCGGCCGCCCCGGCGGTCCCGGTGATGCGCACGAACCGGGTCCCGTTGACGGGCTCGGCGTTGACGGTCGTGCCCACCGCCGACAGGAGCAGCTGACCCCGGCCCAGGGCGCCGAGGTCGACCGCCTGTCCCCCCGTGGGAGCCGGGAACCGGGCGCCATTGAGGGTCTCTCCCTCCTCGACGACGATCACGTCGGAGCCCCGCACGAACACGTCGTCGATCCCGACCACCAGCGATCCGGCGGCGTCGCCGGTCAGCGGGCCCACCCCGCCCCCGGTGAACGCCTGCGGCTGGGGCGGCTCGATCGCGTAGCGGCCGACATGGACGAAGCCGGCAGGCGGGCGCGGGAGCACCCACGACCGGCCGGGGGGCAGGCTGCCCGGGGCCAGAGCGGAGATGGCGCCACCGCCATGGTCCTCGGGGGTCACGGCTCCGGTCAGCCCGTAATCGCCGCCCGACGCCGCGTCGGCCCCGGTCGCGACCGTGACGGCGCGGCGCTCGGACACCACCCGGCCGTCGCGAACCGTCCGCTCGTCGAGCAGTAGCCCGTCGGCGTCGAAACAGCTGTCCACGTAGCTCGATCCGGCCCCCAGCAGTCGGAGCGGACCCGACCGCAGCGAGCCGGCGCTGCGCACGACCGTGCAGCGGCGCCCCGCGACCACCGCCCGACCCTCGAGCGCCAGCCGGCCGCTGTGGACGCCGTCGGCGACGATGCCGTCGATGCGCACGTCGACCGGCGGGGGTGCCACCGGCCCGCTGAGCTCGGTGGGCTGCCCGCCGTTGGCCTGCAGGACCTCACGGCCGAGCCGGGTGACCGTGGTCAGGTCCGGGGGCCCACTGCCGGGCGCCCCCCCGAGGGTCTCGTCGACGCTCTCGAAGGGCCGGCGCACCCAGATCTGCTCGGTGCCGGGGGCCTGCCCCGGCGCGGTCGTCCGGTAGACGATGTGGTAGCCGGACACCACGCCGAAGCGCGGGACGGGACCAGCCGGCGCCGCGCCCGGCCCGCCGCCGCCCGACCGGGTCAGGACGACGGCGGACCCGGCCGCCACCGCAACGACGATTGACAGGATGAGGAGCGGAGCCGGGACCCGGCCCCGGCGGCGGACGCGGGGCGCCGGCCCCGGCGGCCGCGATCGGCCCGTCACCTCATCTCGAACCCGCGATCCCCCCAGCAGCATCGCTTCCGAGTCACCCCCCGGCACTTTGGTGACAGACTGACACCATGGTTCCGTCAGTAGCAAACCCCCGCGAACGGGACAGCGCGGGACCGGAGCCGACCCGACTGGCCCGGTCCAACCGGCGTGACGCCCTGCTCGACGCCGCCGCCGAGCTCGTCGCCGCGGGGGACGTCGAGTCGGTCTCGATGGAAGCGGTGGCCGAGCAGGCGGGGGTGAGCCGGCCCCTCGTGTACAAGCACTTCGCCAACCGCAGCGAGCTGCTGGCCGCCCTCTATCAGCGCGAGTCGGCGCTCCTGCACTCGGAGCTGGCGGCGCAGGTCCAGGCGGCGGTCACGCTGGAGGAGATGTTCCGGGCCCTGATCCACGGCGCCCTGCGCGCCCAGGCCAGCCGGGGTTCGGCCCTGGCCGCCCTCCGCTCGGCCGGGGTGCGGAACCAGTCCCAGCGGAAGGTGCAGCTCGGCCGGGACCGGGACACGGTGCGCTACTTCGGCGCCCAGGCGGCCAAGGAGTTCGGCCTGGGCGACCGGCGGGCCCGCATCGCCATGCGGGTGGCCCTCGGGGCGGTGGAGTCGGTCCTCGCCCAGTGGCGCCTCCGCCCCACGCCGGAGTACGCGGCGGCGCTGGAGAACGTGTATGTCACCCTGGTGGTCGGCGGTGTCGAGCGCCTGGCCTCCGGGGATGCGACGGGTCCGGGCGGCGCCGCCGGACCTCGCTGCTGACCTCACCCCGCCGCCCGCCTCCTATGACCGCCTCACGCCCCGACCTTCGAAACCTGGCCATCGTCGCCCACGTCGACCACGGCAAGACGACCCTCGTCGACGCCATGCTCTGGCAGTCCGGGGCGTTCCGAGCCAACCAGGAGGTGGCGGAACGGGTGATGGACTCCATGGACCTGGAGCGGGAGAAGGGCATCACCATCCTGGCCAAGAACACGGCCGTCCGGCACGGGGGGGTCAAGCTCAACATCGTCGACACCCCCGGCCACGCCGACTTCGGTGGAGAGGTCGAACGGGCCCTCGGGATGGTCGACGGCGTGCTGCTCCTGGTCGACGCCAGCGAGGGACCGCTGCCCCAGACCCGCTTCGTGCTGCGCAAGGCCCTCGAACGGGGCCTGCCGATCGTGCTGGTCGTCAACAAGATCGACCGGGCCGACGCCCGCCCTTCGGAGGTGGTGGACGAGGTCTACGAGCTGTTCTTGGACCTCGACGCCCGCGAGCACCAGATCGAGTTCCCGATCATCTACTGCAACGCCCGGGCCGGGCGGGCCAGCACCGACCCCGGCAAGGAGGGAACCGACCTGGAGCCGCTGTTCCAGGCGATCCTCGACCACATCCCTCCGCCGGCGTACGAGCCGGGCCACGTCCTGCAGGCGCTGGTGACCAACCTCGACGCCAGTCCCTACCTCGGTCGCCTCGCCATCTGCCGGGTGCTCAACGGCACCCTGCGCCGGGGCCAGGCGGTGGCGTGGTGCCGGGTCGACGGGAGCGTCCAGCCGGCCCGGGTCAACGAGCTGTACCTCACCGACGCCCTGGACCGGGTCCAGGCCGACGAGGCGGGGCCGGGGGAGATCGCCGCCCTGGCCGGCATCCCCGAGGTGACGATCGGAGAGACGCTGTCGGACCCCGACAATCCGGCGCCGTTGCCCGTGCTGACCGTCGACGCTCCCAGCCTCGGCATAACCGTGGGCGTCAACACCGCTCCGTTGGCCGGCACCGAGGGGACCAAGCTGACCGCCCGCCTGATCAAGGGCCGTCTCGACTCCGAGCTGGTCGGCAACGTGGCCCTCCGCGTCCTTCCGACCGAGCGGCCCGACACCTGGGAGGTGCAGGGCCGAGGAGAGCTGCAGCTGGCGGTGCTGGTCGAGACGCTGCGCCGGGAGGGCTTCGAGCTGACCGTGGGCAAGCCCCAGGTCGTGACCCGGACGGTCGACGGGAAGCTGCAGGAGCCGGTGGAGCGGGTGTCGATCGACGTTCCCGAGGAGTACCTGGGGGTGGTGACCCAGCTCTTCGCCCTCCGCAAGGGCAAGCTCGAGCAGCTGGTGAACCACGGCACCGGCTGGGCCCGCCTCGACTACCGCGTGCCGTCCCGGGGACTGATCGGGCTCCGCACCGAGTTCCTCACCGAGACGCGGGGTACCGGCATCCTCCACCACGTCTTCGACGGCTACGAGCCCTGGCACGGGGACATGCGCACCCGCCCGAGCGGCTCGCTCGTGGCCGACCGGCGCGGGGTCACCACGACCTACGCCCTGCTGGCCCTCCAGGAGCGCGGCTCCCTCTTCGTCGGGCCCGGGGTGGCGGTCTACGAGGGGATGGTGATCGGGGAGAACGCCCGCGCCGAGGACATGGACGTGAATCCCACCCGGGAGCGCAAGGTCACCAACGTCCGCTCCTCCACGGCCGAGGAGCTGGTCCGGCTGATCCCGCCCCGCATACTCTCGCTGGAGCAGGCCCTGGAGTTCATACGGGAGGACGAATCCGTGGAGGTCACACCGCAGAGCGTCCGGTTGCGCAAGACCGCCCTGGACCAGGCCATCCGGGGGCGGCAGGCCGCCCAGGCCAAGAGGCGGCGGGCCGAATGATCACCGCCCTGCACACCCTGGTCTACGCCGACGACCCGGACCGGGCCAGGAGTCGTTGACAGGCCCCCGGAATGGTGGGATCGTCCCTGGCTGTTCGGCGAAACGGACCGGATCCCAGGGGGGTCGGGCATGAAGAAGCGGTCAACCGGCACTATCGCCGTCCTGAGCCTGGTGGCTCTGGGGGCGGCGGCGTGCAGCAGCTCCGGCAGCAGCGGGGCGTCGGGTTCGACGGGGTCGACCGCCTCGGGGACGAGCGGCAACACCGCCAGCGCCCCGGGCGTGACGACCAGCGGCATCAGCGTCGGTATCATCACCTCGACCACGGGCGTGGCCGGTCCCAACTTCGTGCACTACGCCGACGGGGCCCGGGCCCGCTTCGACGCCGCCAACGCCGCCGGAGGGATCAACGGGCGCAAGGTGTCCCTGACGGCCGTGGACGACGGCGGCAGCCTCACCCAGGACCAGACGGCCGCACAGGACCTGGTGAGCAAGAACGTGTTCGCCGTCATAGCCGGGACCCCGTTCTTCTTCGCCTCGGCCAAGTACCTGAACCAGCAGGGCGTCCCGGTGACGGGCGGCGGCTTCGACGGTCCGGAGTGGGGCCAGCAGCCCAACACCAACATGTTCTCCTTCACCGGGAACACCGGCCCCAACTTCCTCGTCAACTCCGAGAACGACGGCGGGGTCAAGTTCATCAAGATGGAGGGTGGAACCAACATCGCCGCTATGGGCTACGGGATATCCCCGTCCTCGTCGGCGTCCGCCCAGGCGGTCGGGATCGTGGCCCCCAAGGTCGGGCTCAAGGCCGGCTACATCAACACCAGCATTCCGTTCGGCGGCGTCAACGTGGGCCCGATCGTGCTGGCCATGAAGGCCGCCCACGTCGACTCGGCCGCGCTGCAGATGGACAACAACACGAACTTCGCCATCATCACCGCCGCCAAGCAGGCCGGGCTCAACCTCAAGGTGGCGGTGTCGGCCACCGGCTACGGCCAGTCCCTTCTCGACGACAAGTCGGCGTTGGCGGCGGCGGAGGGCTCCTTCTTCATCTCCGAGGGCCCGCCCCTGAGCTCGGCGCCGGAGAAGGCCTTCCGGGCCGCCCTCAGCAAGTACGCCGGGTTCTCGGGCGTCCCGGGATTCGACTGGTACTACGGGTGGATGAGCGCCGACCTCATGGTCAAGGGCCTCGAGTCGGCGGGTAAGAACCCGACCCGCCCGTCCTTCATCGACAACCTGCACAATGTCACCGGCTACACCGGGGAGGGCCTGCTGCCCCAGCCGATCGACATCAGCCTGGCCGACTTCGGCAAGCCGTCCCAGACGACGTGCGGCTGGTACGCCCAGGTGAAGAACGGCCAGTTCGTGCCGGCGCCGTCCGACGGAAAGCCGGTCTGCGGTAATCACGTCGGGTAGCCCTCCTCCGCCCCGGACCCGGTCGCGGGTCGCCGACCGGGTCCGGGCCATCTGCCTCGGCCTGCCCGAGGTGACCGAGAAGACGAGCCACGGCAGCCCCGCCTTCTTCGTCCGCAAGCAGTTCGTGATGCTGTGGCCGGACGGCCACCACGACCACGGGTTCCCCCATCTCTGGTGTGCCGCGCCCCCCGGCGCCCAGGAGGCCCTCGTCGGCGCCGGGACCGACCGGTTCTTCCGCCCCCCGTACGTAGGGGGCCGGGGCTGGATCGGAGTGCGCCTCGACGGGAAGGTGGACTGGGCCGGGGTGGAGGCGCTCCTCGAGGACGCCTACCGGGCGGTGGCCCCCCGTAAGCTCGTGGCCGAGCTCGGGCGCCGCTAGTCCTGGAGCAACCCGAGCACGTTTCCGTCGGGGTCGGTGAAGGTGGCAACCAGCCGTCCGCCACCGACGGGATGCGGGGCCTCCTTCACGGTCGCGCCGGCGGCGCTCACCTCGGCCAGCTTCGCCTCGATGTCCGGCACGTGCCAGTAGGCGACCGGTGAGCTCATCCCCTGCGAGTCTCCGCCCGGTACGAGACCGATGTGCTGGCCCGCCACGTCGAAGCCGACGTAGTAGGGGGCGTCGGCCTGCGGCGCCACCCCGAGCAGGGCGGCGTACACCGCCTTGGCCTTCTCCAGATCGGACACCGGGTGCAGCACGGTCTTGATGCCCTCGGTGGAAGAGCCGGTCATCGTCACTCCTTGGATGTCGTGGGTCGACACCGACCCGTCGTTGTTGATCAGCGATGATGACGCGGCGGGACGCCGATGTGTGACAGAGCCGGTGGGCCGGCCGGGCCGACCGTGCCTGTCACATTCGGGGCGGCCGGCGCGTCAAGGTGGTGACATGGACACTGACCTGACGGCGCAGTTCGAGGCCAGCCGGCCCCGGCTTCAATCGGTCGCCTACCGGATGCTGGGATCGTTCACCGAGGCCGAGGACGCCGTGCAGGAGACGTGGATCCGCCTGAACCGGTCCGACGCCGACAGCATCGAGAACCTCGGCGGGTGGCTCACCACCGTGCTGGCCCGGGTGTGCCTGGGGATGCTCCGCTCCCGCCAGGCCCGCCCGGAGCAGCCGCTCGAGCACGAGGAGCCCCCTCCCGAGGGCGCCGCCCTGGAGGAGGAGGTGATCCTGGCCGAGATGCTGGGGCCGGCCCTGCTCGTGGTGCTGGACACGCTGGCCCCGTCGGAACGGCTCGCCTTCGTCCTCCACGATCTCTTCGCCGTCCCGTTCGACGACATCGCCACGATCCTCGACCGGTCCCCCGCCGCCGCCCGCCAGCTCGCCAGTCGCGCCCGGCGCCGGGTCCAGAACAACGACGAGGTTCCCACCGCCAGCAGGAGACGCCAGCAGGAGGTCGTCGAGGCGTTCCTGGCCGCCTCCCGCCAGGGCCAGTTCGACGCCCTCGTGGCCCTGTTGGATCCCGATGCGGTCCTGCGCGCCGACCGGGCCGCGGTGAAGGCGGCCGCCGCCAACCGCGACCGCGGCGCGCCGCAGCTGGTGCCCGAGGTCCGGGGCGCGTCCGCGGTGGCGCGGATACTGGTGGGTCAGGCCCAGGCGGCCCAGCTGGCCCTCATCGACGACACGCCGGGAGCGGTGTGGGCGCCCGGCGGAACGCCCCGCGCCGTGTTCGCCTTCCACGTCACCGGTGACACGATCGCCGAGATCGAGATCGTCACCAGCCCGGCGGTGGTGCGGGCCCTGCGCGTCGAGCTGCTTTGAGCGCGAGAGCGGACGACGGGATTCGAACCCGCGACCCCAACCTTGGCAAGGTTGTGCTCTACCAACTGAGCCACGTCCGCGTGGACCCGCCAGCGTATCAGGGGCGGGGTCCGGGGGACCTCAGGTTCCGGTGTGACCGAAGCCCCCTTCGCCCCGCTCGGAGGTGGGCAGCTCCGGCATCGGGACGAACGAGACGTGCTCGACGGCCTGGACCACCAACTGGGCGATCCGGTCCCCCCGCCGGACGGTGAAGGCCTGCTCGGGGTCGGTGTTCACCAGCAGGACCTTGATCTCGCCGCGGTAGCCGGAGTCGATCAGGCCCGGTGTGTTCAGGCAGGTCACGCCGTGCTTGTGGGCCAGCCCCGACCGGGGCTGGACGAAGGCGGCGTAACCCTCCGGCACGGCCAGGGCCAGTCCGGTGGGGACCAGGGCCCGCCCGCCGGCCGGGGCCAGAGTGACGTCCTCCCGGGCCACCAGGTCGGCGCCGGCGTCCCCCGGGCGGGCGTAGGACGGCACCGGCAGGTCGGGATCGAGCCGGAGCACGGGAACCTCGAGCACCCGGGCACGATACGGTCCGGGGCCGTGCTCGCCTGGATGGACCTGGAGATGACCGGGCTCGACCCGGGGCGGGACGTGATCGTCGAGATCGCGTGCCTGCTCACCGACGACCAGCTCGAGATCGTGGCCGAGGGCCCCGACGTCGTCGTGCACGCCACCGAGGAGCAGCTGGCCGGCATGCAGGATGTCGTGCGCTCCATGCACTCCCGCAGCGGGCTGCTCGACGCCATCCGCAGGTCCCAGGTCTCGCTCGAGCAGGCCGCAGCCGAGCTGATGGAGTTCCTGCGCAGCCACATCGCCGAGCCGCGCACCGTCCCGCTGTGCGGCAACTCGATCGGCACCGACCGCCGCTTCCTCGCCGCCCACCTCCCAGAGGTGGAGGACTTCTTCCACTACCGCTCGATCGACGTCTCCACGGTGAAGGAGCTGTGCCGGCGCTGGTATCCCGACGTGCTGGCCGGCGCCCCGCAGAAGAAGGGCGGCCACCGCGCCCTCGACGACATACGCGAGAGCCTGGACGAGATGCGGTACTACCGGGGCGCCGTCTTCCGCGACCCGGCTACAGGTCCTCCGCCCACGTCCGCACCTGCTCCACCAGCTTGACCGGGTCCGGTCCCATCGGCGTCACCGACAGGACCGTCACCCCCGCCTCGGCCAGGGCCGAGATGCGCTCCTTCACGTAGCCCTCGGGCCCCACCAGCGAGGTCTTCTCGAGGAACTCGGTGGGAACGGCGGCGGCCGCCTCGTCCTTCTTCCCGTCCAGGTAGAGATCCTGGATCTCCTCCGCCTCGGCCTCGTAGCCGTACCGGCGGGCCAGGTCGTTGTAGAAGTTCCGGCCCCGCGCGCCCATCCCCCCGACGTAGAGCGCCACCATGGGCCGGGCGGCGTCGCGCAGGTGCTCGAGGCCGTCGCCGATGGCCAGGGCCCCGCCCGCGACCACCTCGAGCGGTCCGAGGCCGGAGGCGCGGCGGGAGCGGCCCTCGGCCAGCGCCCCGCCCCATACGTCGTGCGCCTTCTCGGGGATGAACATGATCGGCATCCAGCCGTCGGCCACCTCGGCCGTCATGGCCACGTTCTTGGGGCCGAGAGAGGCGACGTAGATAGGGATGTCCGCGCGCGTCGGGTGGGTGATGAGCTTGAGGGGCTTGCCCAGCCCGGTGCCCTGGCCCTCGGGCAGGGGGAGGCGGTAGACGCCGTCGTTGGTGAGGACCTCGCGCCGCCACACCCGGCGGCAGATGTCGATGATCTCCCGGGTGCGCTGCAGGGGCCGGTCGTACGGCACGCCGTGCCAGCCCTCGATGACCTGGGGCCCGGACGCCCCGAGCCCGAGGATGGCGCGCCCGTCGGAGACATGGTCGAGCCCGGCCGCCGTCTGGGCCATCAGGGCGGGGGTGCGGGTGTAGATGGGCAGGATCCCCGAGCCGATCTGGACCCGCTCGGTGCGCGCCGCCAGGTACCCCATGAGCGTGGCGGCGTCGTACCCGTAGGCCTCGGCCACCCAGACGATGTCGAGCCCCGCCTTCTCCAGTTCGACCACCCGGTCGGCGGAGGCCTTGAAGCTCGACGCGTAGGGAACACCCATGCTGATGCGCATGCGGCCATCCTCGGCCCGGGCGTCGCCGCGGTCAAGCGCAGGGGCGGGCGGGTAGGGTCGCCGGGACGCGAGCGGGAGGTGGGGATGCGGTACCGGAACCTCGGACGGACCGGCGTGAAGGTCAGTCCGCTGTGCCTGGGCGCCATGATGCTCGGCGCCTGGGGCAACCCCGACCACGACGAGGGGGTCCGGATCATCCACGCCGCCCTCGACTCCGGGATCAACTTCATCGACACGGCCGACGTGTACTCCGCCGGTGACTCCGAGGTGGTGGTCGGCAAGGCCCTGGCCGGGGGGCGGCGGGAGCGGGTGGTGCTCGCCACCAAGTTCCACGGGCCGATGGGCCAGGACCCCAACGAGCAGGGCAACTCCCGGCGCTGGATCGTGCAGGAGTGCGAGAAAAGCCTGCGCCGCCTCGGCACCGACTGGATCGACCTGTACCAGGTGCACCGCCCCGACGAGTGGACCGACGTCGACGAGACCCTCGGAGCTCTCTCGGACCTCATCCGGCAGGGCAAGGTGCGGATGGTCGGAAGCTCCACCTTCCCGGCCGAGGAGATCGTCGAGGCGCAGTGGACGGCGGAGAGGCGGGGCCGGGAGCGCTTCGTGTGCGAGCAGCCCCCGTACTCCATCTTCGCCCGGGAGGTGGAGGCGGCCGTGCTGCCCACCTGCCAGCGCTACGGCATGGGCGTCATCCCGTGGAGCCCGCTCGCAGGCGGGTGGCTCTCGGGGAGATACCGCAAGGGAGCGGACCTGCCCCATAGCCGGCGCGCCGAGCGAATCCCGCAGCGTTACGACATGTCGCTCGAGAGCAACCAGAGGAAGCT
>DASUHN010000264.1 GCA_036273495.1 Acidimicrobiales bacterium
GGAGGGGGCCCGGCGCCGCCGCCGGCCCTTGCGCAGCTCTCGGCCCCACCACAGGGCAAGGAACACGAGGGCGCCGATCGACAGGCCGACCCCCACCCCGGAGAACACGCGCGACCGGATCGTGAGGCTGTTGGTCGTGAGCGTCAGGCCCCCGTTGGCGGTCACGATCGTGACGTGCAGTGCGAACGAGCCGGTGTTGCGGGCCGACACCGGCACCGGGAAGGTGGTGTTCTGCTGGCGCAGGGTCTGCGAGTCGAGCACGAGGGTCGTCTCGTGGTTGGCGAACTCGAGGTTGTTCTCGCTCGACACCACCACGCGGACGGCGATCGGCACCGGGAGCTGGGACTGCACCGAGATCGGCACGGTGGCCTGGCGCGCCGTGAGGGTGACGGAGGAGTTGACCACCTTCACCAGCCCCAACTGCCCGTTCAGGACGGCCTTGGCGCGGGCCAGGTAGGCGTTCCGCCGGGCCCGGGTGATGTCGGCCCCCTCCGACGCCAGCACGAGATCGTTCATCGAGACCGCCGCCGGCAGCGGCGCGGTGGTCGAGCCGGCCAGGGCGGCCTGGTCGGCGCGGTCCCTGCGGATCTCCGACGCCGGCAGCACCGAGCCCCGCGCCGGATAGGCGGCCTGGCGGAACCGGCTGGACGCGGGCACGTCCGCGAACAACGAGTCGACGCTCATGGAGGACAGGATCGGGCTCGTCTCCAGGCCGTCGAGGATCACCGACGTCGTCTGGCGCGAGGGCTGCCACAGGCGGGGGGCCAGGGCCACCACTCCCCGCTCGACGTTGGGGGCCTCGAAGTAGGTCTGGGCCGCGTCGGCCAGGAGCTCGTGGCCGGCGAGGACCGGGTCGGCGTTGCCCGCCGGCTGGGCGCTGCCGGCGAGGTCGGCGCCGAGCGACGCGTCGCTCACCACCGCCGGCATCCGCTCACCCCCGGCGGTCAGCGTGTAGGGCTGGGAGGGCGTGAGGTTGGTGCCGGTCGACTGCAGCTCGTCGGCCGAGATCACCAGCCGGTTGGTGCCCACCGCGCTCAACGCCTCGAGGGTGGGGCCGTCGATCGGCCCCGCCGCGAGCCAGGTGCCCGGGTTGGTGTGGACGCCGAGCTCGGTGCGTTCGATGTCGCCGCCGCGCTGGAGCTGCGCCGACAGCTCACCCGCCAGGCCGGAGGCGACGAGGTCGTACGGCGCCACCGGGGCGAAGGGACGCCCCACCACCTGCAGGCCCCCCGCCCCCTTGCGCAGCTCGGCCAGCACGGCCCGGGCCGCCGTCCCGGTCGTGTCGGCGAGGGCGGCCAGCGTGGCGGGGTCGGGCACCATCGTCATCGCCACCCCGTCGTGCTCCCCGAGGAGCGCGGCGATGGTCGAGAGCCGCTCCACCGTCGTCGCGTCCAGGCGGCGGGCGCCGTCGGTCCCCAACGGTTGGGCCGCCGCCACCGGCACCACCAGCGCCAGCCCCAGGCGCACCGCGGTCGGTGAGGTCGGGGCCAGGACCAGGTGGGTGACCATCTGGTCCAGGTACGAGGTCGACCCCTGCCGGCGGAGCGTCACCTGCACCGGATACACCCCGGCGGTGTCGTTCAGGTACACGGGCTGGGAGGCCGTGCAGCCCGCCGGCGGGGCGGCGTCCACCGGCACGCACAACGAATAGGACCCGCCGGTGCCGGCCAGCTGGTCGACGGTCGACGACTCCGACCACAGTGCCTCGCCGAGGCTCCGGCCCCGCTGCGAGGCGGCGAACGCCGAGCGGCTGCGCAACCGTGCGTACACCGTCACCCGGAGGACGAGGTCGGACGGCCTCTCGCTGCCGCGTATCGCCACCCGCATCGAGAAGGGGCTGCGGTCGGCGGCCCACGTCGTCTGCGAGACCAGCGTGAGGCTCTCCCGGCCCGAGCCCGACCCGCTCGTGGCCGCTCCCGCCGGTAGGGGTGACGATGCCGCCACCAGCCCCGCCACCCCGGCCAGCGCCGCGGCCCAGTGCCGGAGCGGCCTCACGGCAGCGTCAGCGCCAGCACCGAGAGGCCGTCGGGTTGGGCGCGGAACCCGAGGTCCGTGTACAGCGCCACCGCCGCGTCGTTTCCGACCTGGGTGTTGACGAGGCACTGGTCGGCCCGCCACCTCCGCAGCCACCGCAGCCCGTCGACCACGAGGGCCCGCCCCGTGCCCCGGCCCTGGTGGGCGGGGGCCACCGCCAGGCGCTGCAGGTAGCCGCGCCCGCCCGCCCGGCCGGTGATGGCGTAGCCGACGACACTGCCGTTCACCGCCACCCGGTAGCGGCTGCGCGGCGTCGCCGTCAGGGCCTCCTCGATGCCGAGGGGGTCCATGCTCCAGAACGGGTCGAACGCCTCGTTGTCGGCGGCGACCACGGCGTCGAGGTCGTCGTCGGCACCACGGCGCAGCTGCACGCCCCCCGGCGGTCGGGCGGCGGGAACGCCGCTCAGGTCGTGGGCCAGGAGGTGCAGGTGCTGCTCGATCTCGAAGCCGGCCGAGAGGAAGCCGGGCTGCTCCCCCGGCGTCAGCGCCGCCGTCACCACCCTGGTGAATCCCTGGGCGGCCAGGCGGGTCAGGCAGTGGCGCACGAACGGGGCCGACAGCGCCCCCGACCCCGCCGCCGGCGCCAGGTGGGCCACCCGCCCGTCCCCCCGCCAGGGCGTGCTCCGGGCACGCTCGGATCCCCAGCGGATCACCTGGAGGCTGGCGGTGCTCACGTCGCCGGCGAGCGTACCGGCGGCCGTAGCCTGCCCATATGACGGTGCTGGTCGGGACCCACGAGCGCTGCCTCGAGCACCGGGCCGGACCGGGCCACCCCGAGGCCCCGGAGCGGCTGGCGGCGGTGATGGTCGGGGTGGCCCAGGCCGAGGACGCCGGGGCCGACGTGGTGCGCTGGGCCCCCCGCCCCGCGACCCGGGACGAGCTGGCGGCCGTGCACCCCGCGGTCTACCTCGACGCCCTCGAGGGCTTCTGCCGCTCGGGCGGGGGGCGCCTCGACGCCGACACCGGCGCCGGCCCCGAGTCGTGGGACGCCGCCCTGGTGGCCGCCGGCGCCGGCCCCGACGCCGTCGGGCGCCTCCGGGCGGGTGAGGGGGATGCCGCCTTCCTGGCCGTAAGACCTCCCGGCCACCACGCCACGCCCCGCACCCCGATGGGCTTCTGCCTGCTCAACAACGTGGCGGTCACCGCCGCCCTGCTGGCCGGCCAGGGGGAGAGGGTGCTGATCGTCGACTGGGACGCCCACCACGGCAACGGCACCCAGGACGCCTTCTTCTCCGACGACCGGGTGGCCTACGTCTCGATGCACCAGTGGCCTCTGTATCCCGGCACCGGCGGAGCGGACGAGTCGGGCCTGGGGGCCGGCGCCGGGCTCACCGTAAATCTCCCGTTCCCGCCGCGCACCGCGGGTGACGCCTACCGGGCGGCCATCGACCGGGTGGTGGCGCGGCTGGCGGCGCGCTTCGCCCCCACGTGGGTGCTTCTCTCCGCCGGCTTCGACAGCCACCGCGCCGATCCGCTGGCGTCGCTCGGCCTCTCCGCCGGCGACTACGTCGACCTCACCCGGCGCGTCGTCGAGCTGGCGCCCGCGGGCCGCCGCATCGTCTTTCTCGAGGGCGGCTACGACCTCGAGGCTCTGGTCGCGTCGACGACGGCGTGTGTGGGCGCCCTGTCCGGTCTGGATCTGCGCCCCGAGCCGGTGACGACCGGCGAGCGCGGCATGGACGTCGTGGACGACGCGGTCACGACGGCGGATTCACGGCGCTGACCGCTGATCCTGCCGAGACGACGGACGGCCTCGTTGCCGACCGTCGCCCGGCGGAAACCTGCTCCGCTAGACCGCCCGCGCCCCGACCAGGTGACCGTCCTTCTCTCCGAAGAGGTAGACGGCGCGCCCGGCGCGGCAGCGGCACTCGGCGGTAGCGGCGTAACGCAGAACCTGGGTGCCGGAAGGAGTCTGGATGGCCACGTCACCGAGGGGCTCGAAGGTCTCGATCTTCAGGTACTCGGCCCCCACGACCAGACGGTTCACCGAGGGCTGATCCGCCGGCTCGAGATTCTGGGTAACTAGTCCCATTGCCCTACCCCTTCGCCTCTTCCTTGAGGTCAACTGGCCTTCCTGGACTGCATCGGCATCTCGCCGTCAGGACCTAAGTGTCCCTTTGGTCCCGGCGGAGGCGCTTCTGCACTCGCACCGTACCGCTGTCGCGTGTGCACGGCATCCGGCGAGAGACCAACTGCGCGGTCCATTGGTCGTAGTGGCGCATATGCAGATCAAACCGATCACACGGCGAGATCATGTGATCCACTCCGGCTGCCAGCGCGCCAGCGCGGCGGCCCCGCCCGGCCGGTCGACGAGGTCGAGCGCGGCGAAGAGCCGGTGGACCACGGGCCAGCCTCCCGGAGAACGGGAGTCCGGCGCCGCGGTCGTCGCGACCAGAGCCGTCGGCGCCACGGCCAGGCGCGCCACTCCGAGGTCGGGATGGCAGCGCCCGCACTCGCGCGCCAGGCGCGCCACCTCTGCCGGCGTCTCGACGTAGAGGTCGGACGGCTCCTGCCCCTCCGGGCCGGCCGGGGCGCCGTGGATCACCGCCGCGGCCGCACCCCCCAGCACGACCGCAGCCCGGGCGTCCTGTCCGGCCCGGTCGTCCTGTCCGGCGGGGTCGTCCGGGAGGGCGCCGACCGGGATCCACGCCGGACGCCAGGCGTCGGCCAGCGCCCAGAACAGGTCGGGGAGCCGGGCCCGTCCCTGCCCGTCCACCAGGCCCGCCTCCCGGACCGGGGCCGCCGCCGCCGACAGGCTCGACGGGGCCATCCCGGCCCGCCGGGAGACCTCCCGCAGCACGGGGGCCCGCCCCGGGTCGAGGAGGAGAGCGGCGGCCCAGGTGATCCCGCTCCGCGCCGAGATGGGCGGCCGGACCGAGACCGGCGGGCGCCCGGTGGCGGGCACCGGGGTGTCGATCAGCAGCCCGGGGGCCTGGATCCGCAGGGTCCCCCTGCGGTCCAGCCATCCCCACCCGGCCGCCCGGAGCAGCTCCCGGCCCCGGTCGGAGACCAGGTCGGCCACGAGGACGGTCACCGGGGCGGACCTCCCGGGCCCCGCCGCCTCGGCCAGCAGCCGGGCCACCCGGGCCGGGTCCCCCCGGGACAGGCCCCGTACCCGGACCACGACCGCCGGGGCGCCGGGCCCGGGGCGGACGAGGAGCGAGTCGGCCGCCGGCCGCCCCACCTGGTCGACGCGCGCCCCGACGTGGCCCAGCGCCGCCGCCAGGTCGTCGAGGTCCTGCTCGGGCGGGGTCACCGCCGTCCAGGATACCGTCGTTTGTTCGCTAGAACACGAACACCGAACACACGGAGGTGGACGGCCAGCGGGCCGGCCCGGTTTCGGTTAGAAGAGGCG
>DASUHN010000265.1 GCA_036273495.1 Acidimicrobiales bacterium
CTGGTTCGACGTGGTCGGCCGCCCCGACGACACGGTGGCCGTTGTCTTCGGTGACGTTATGGGCCACGGGGACAGCGTCGCTGCCGCCGCCGACTGCCTGAGCCGGACCATGAGGGCCCTCGCCGGCGAGGGACACGATCCGGAGGTGGTCATGGGCGCTGCCCGGGAGCAGGCGCTCCGGCTCGCCACCACGGCCACCGCGGTCTATGGGGTCGTGGACCTGGCTACGGGCGGGTTGGAGTTCTGTTCCGCCGGTCATCCGGCACCGGCTCTGTTGGATCCAATGTGGCGCGGTTGGCTGCCCTTGGTGCCGACCCCCCTCCTGGGAGCGGGTTGGACAGAGGGAGAGGACTGCGCGTCGGTCCTGCTCGCATCTGGGGAGATCGTGGTGATCTACTCCGACGGCCTGGCCGACGCGTCCGGCAGCCTTCCCGATGTCACCGCCCGGCTCATGGCGGAGGCAGCCGCAGGTGGTGCCAACCCGTACCAACTCTGCTCGGTGGCCCTGAGCGCCACCGGCGCCGGCACCGACGATCGCAGCGTGCTGGTCCTGACGCTGTCGGAGGGCCTGGCTGACGAGGCGCGGGGGCATACCTGGTCCGCCCATCGCTGATGGCGGGGCGGCCCGCGCTGGGGCGGCTGATCCGCTGCTGGGCACTGGCAGTGTTCATGGTGGCGGCCGTCGCGGGCTGTGGGTCCCGGGGACATCTGGCCGACCACGCCCGACGTCCCCCGGAACGGCTCGAAGTCGGAGCCTGTGCGTCGTCCTCGCCAGTCAACACCGGGGTCATACCGACGCCGGCGGTGCGGTTCGTCTCGACCCGACGGGGATACGTGTCAGGTCCGTCGGGGATCTTCATGACCACTGACGGGGGGGCCACTTGGCGACACAGCTACGACGGTGCCGCAGGCCACATCGACTTCGTCAGTCACGACTCCGGCTTCGCGCTCACGCCGACTGGCTTGGTCACAACGGTGGACGGTGGCGCGTGCTGGAAGGCGGTGTCGCCACCGCCGGCCCCCCTGTCAGCGGTGGACTTCGTCGATCCGTCCGTGGGCTGGGCCATCACCGCCCCCGGCGGGAGCCGTCCTCCGGCGTTGCTCGGCACAGACGACGGCGGAGCGCGCTGGCACGCCGCGAGCGCCCCAGCCGTGCCGGAGTCGGTGTGCTTCTCCAACCGGGTCGAGGGCTACCTGGGAGCCGGAGGGTCCGTCTACTCGACGACGGACGGCGCCCGCACCTGGTCCCGGGTTCTCGTGGCGCCATCCATCGGGTCGCCCCAAGCGGCCCACGTCTACTGCGCGGGCCGGCACGGGGCGTGGGCCCTCTTCACCGGCCGCGCCGTGGCCGCAGGCAACGTGGCCTACATCGTGTATCGCAGTCCCGACGGCGGGCGATGGACTCCTGTCCTCGAGCAGACCCAGTTCCGCTACCCGCCGGCTCCCGAGGGTCCCGGCGCCTACCCGGGTCCCCTGAGCGTCGTCGACCCCGAGGCCGCCGCCTTCATCGGCAACAACCCCGCCGTGGGCACCGGCCAGGCGGTCCCGGTGATCGTCACCGAAGGGGGGAGCGAGCTGGCCCAGGGTCACCCGGTTCCCTCCCTGACGGGCGCCGTGTCAGCCAGCTTCCCCACCACGTCGCGGGGCTGGGTGGTGGGGCCGGTGCCCACCGGCGGTTGGGCCGTCTACGTGACCGTGGACGGAGGCAGCAGCTGGGTGCCCCAGCTTCGGATCGGCGCTCGCACCTGATGAGGCGAGGAGCGAGGTCCTAGAGGGCCAAACACCGACCAAGTTGCGAAATAGGAAGGAGATCCGATGCTTCGACTGACCGAGTTAGCCGCTGATCATCTGGCCGACGCCGCCCGTGCTCGGGGCCTACCCGACACCATCGGCGTGCGGGTCTACGGCGAGCCCCACCCGGGAGGGGGCTTGGAGGTGGGCGTCCGCTTTGCCGTCCTTCCCGCCGAGGGGGACGAGGTCTGTCGGCAAGGCACGACGCGCCTGTTCATCGGGCCCGAGGTGGCCGAGGCGCTCTCGGAGGCGTCGCTTGACGTGCGCCGGACTGCGGAGGGGCCCACGTTGGTGCTGGTCACCGATGAGCCGGACGAGCCCGGCTAACCGAGTCCGATCGTCGGGATTCGGTCTCCTACTCGGATGACAGTGGCCTGTGCATTAGCCATCCGAGGGTGCGCAGCACCGTGGCCGGGGTCCATGCGCCGGTGGCGGGGTGGGTGAGATTTCTCCGGCCCTGGGCGCTGAGATAGGAGGCCAGGGCCGGAGGCAGCTTGCCCCGGAACGAAGGATCGGCCCCGGTGGCGAAGCGCTCGTGACCAGTGGCATCGATGACGCTGAAGCCGTCGGAGTGGGTGACGTCGTAGGTGAGGGGCCGACCGGTCCACCAGTCCTCAGCCGGCGGAGACGCCTCGGGGACCCGTCCGTAGTACCAGCCGAAGAAGCGGGCCAGGCGGGACAGGGCCG
>DASUHN010000266.1 GCA_036273495.1 Acidimicrobiales bacterium
GGTGTCCATGACCGGACAGTACGACCCGTGGGCGGCGGGCCGATTTCCCTTGACGGTCCAGCACGGCCCGGCCAAGGTCTGCGGTCATGAGCCGGGGCATCCCCATCTTCCAGGTCGACGCGTTCACGAGTGAGCCGTTCGGGGGCAACCCGGCCGGCGTGTGCCTGCTGGCCGAACCCGCCGATCCGGCGTGGATGCAGGCGGTGGCCGGCGAGATGAACGTGTCGGAGACCGCCTTCCTCGTCCGGGCCAACCCGGAGGGTGCCCTCGGCCTGCGCTGGTTCTCGCCGACCACCGAGGTCGAGCTGTGCGGGCACGCCACGCTGGCCACGGCCCATGTCCTCTGGTCGGAGGAGGGCGTGGCGCCCGACCAACCGCTGCGTTTCGGCACCCTCAGCGGCACGCTGACGGCCCGTCGCTCGGAGGACCGGATCACCCTCGACCTGCCCGCCAACCCGCCGGCGGGGGCCACGCTCACGCCCGACGTCCTGGCCGCCCTCGGCGTCGACGCCGTCCGCTGCGGCGCCGCCGAGGGATGGGACGTGATCGAGGTCGCCACCGAGGAGGAGGTGGCGGCGGCCGCGCCCGACCTGTCCGTGCTCCGGCGCAGCGACCGCGGGTTCATCCTGACCGCCCGGGCGGGGGCCGAGGTCGTGTGCCGGGTGTTCGTACCGGCGTTCGGGATCGACGAGGACCCCGTCACCGGCTCGGCCCAGTGCGTGCTGGGCCCGTGGTGGGCGCCCCGACTCGGCACCGACGAGTTCACCGTCCGCCAGCTGTCCCGGCGCGGCGGCACCCTCCACCTGGGCGTCGGGGCGGAACGGGTGTCGGTCGGTGGCCATGCGGTCACGACGCTGCGGGCCGCGCTCCTGCACTGACCACGGGGAGTAGGTTCGCCGGCAATGGACTATCGCCAGCTCGGCCGCACCGGCCTCAAGGTCAGCCCCCTCTGCCTGGGCACGATGAACTTCGGGCCCCGCACGCCGGAAGCGGACAGCTTCACGATCATGGACCGCGCCCTCGAAGCGGGCATCAACTTCTTCGACACCGCCAACCGCTACGGCGCCACCGAGACCGAGTCGATCATCGGCCGGTGGTTTGCCCAGGGGGGCGGGCGCAGGGAGAAGGTGATCCTGGCCACCAAGGTCTTCGGCGCCATGAGCGAATGGCCGAACATGTCCCGCCTGTCCGCCCGCCACATCCGTGACGCGTGCGACGACAGCCTCCGGCGCATGCAGACCGACCACATCGACCTGTACCAGATGCACCACGTCGACCGCGACACCCCGTGGGACGAGATCTGGCAGGCGATGGAGCTGCTCGTGGCCCAGGGAAAGGTGATCTACACCGGCAGCTCCAACTTCGCCGGGTGGCACATCGTGGCGGCCAACGAGGCGGCGCGCCGGAGGAACAGCCTCGGCCTGGTGTCGGAGCAGAGCCTGTACAACCTGGTGGCGCGTACGGTCGAGCTCGAGGTCCTGCCGGCGTGCGCGGCCTATGGCGTGGGGGTGATCCCGTGGAGCCCCCTCGGCGGCGGCCTGCTGGGCGGGGTCTTCAACGGGGCCACGGGCGGACGTCGCGGGGACGAGCGGCTGAAGGCGAGGGTCGAGTCGCTTCGCCCGCAGCTGGAGGAGTGGGAGAAGCTCTGTGCGGAGCTCGGGGAGCAGCCCGCCGACGTGGCCCTGGCGTGGTTGCTGGCCCAGCCGGCGGTGACCGCCCCGATCATCGGGCCCCGGACGGTGGAGCAGTTCACCGGGAGCCTCCGCGCCCCCGAGATCCGCCTCGAGCCCGACGTCCTCACCCGCCTCGACCGGATCTTCCCGGGTCCCGGCGGCCCCGCCCCCGAGGCCTACGCCTGGTAGGAGCCGGCCAATGGCCGTGAGGCGCTGGGCCCGCGCCCTGGCGCAGCTCCTCGAGCCCGAGGAGAACCCGGCGGGCGTCATCTACGGGACCATCGCCTCCGGGGCGCTGCTGGCGGCCGAGTCGTCCCGCCGGGAGACCCTGGAGGAGGCGGCCGGGGCGGTGGCCCTGACCCTGGCCCTGTTCTGGCTGGCTCACGGCTACGCCCACTCGCTGGGCCAGCGCCTCGGGTCCGGCACCGGCTGGTCGCCGGGGCGGTTGGCCTCCTCCCTCCGCCACGAGGTCACGATCCTGCGCGGCTCGTTGGTGCCCCTCGTCGTGCTGCTGGCGGCGCGAGCAGCCGGGGCGTCGACCGCGACGGCGGTGAGCGCGGCGCTGATCTCCGCCGCCGTGCTGCTCTTCCTGCTCGAGCTGATCGCCGGACTGCGCAGTCAGCAGTCATGGCCCCGCGTCGCCCTCCAGGTCCTGATCGGCGCCGTGCTGGCCGCCGGGGTCCTGATCCTGAAGGTCGTGCTCCACTAGCCGACGGGCGGCACCACTTCAGCCCCCGAAGTGCTTCTGCAGCCCGGCCATGCCGCCCCGGTAGATGCCGCGTACCAGGGTGCAGGCGTCCTCGTCGGTCGACCCGGCGGCGGCGTCGAAGGTGGACGACCACGTCAAGTGGGTGCGCCCGTCCCCGGCCGGGCGCAGCTGCATGGTCGACACGTAGTTCTGCAGCGGCAGGGCACCGGCGACGATGGAGTACACCAGCCGCCGGCTGTCGTCGTCGCGCTCCTCGAGACGCTCGACCGTCGGCTCGTCTCCCATGGAGATCTTCCTGGTCTGGCCGATCCCCGCCCCCTCCAGCTCGAACGGCACGCCCAGGGCCTCGAGCAGCCCGCCGAAGTCACCGATGACCTTCCACGCCTCGTCGATACCGACGCCGAACTCGCACTCCTCCTGAACCGCGCCCATCCGCTCCTCCTGTCGCCGGGCCAGACCTTACGGTCAGACCACCGGGACCTGCTCCACGGCCAGCGCCGCGTCCCGGTAGTCGATGGCCACCACCCGGAACTGGCTGAGCACGTCCGACCCGAGCAGCCCGTCCGGCCCGGGATCCCCCGGGAAGGTCGGAAGGTCGAGAACGGCCACGTCCTGGGGGACGAGGCGCACCGACTCCGCCGACCAGGCGTCGACCCGCTCGAGGGCGGCCGTCACCGTGCCGCCGACCCCCACGATCCGGGCCCGGTCCTCCTCGGTGCGCAGCTGCAGACCGGCCGCCACGCTCCGCCGGATGGTGGATGCCTCGGCCCCACTGTCCAGCTCGAGGTTGAGCCGGCGGGCGCCGACCGTCACTGGGATGGACGCGACGGCGGTGCCGCCGAAGTTGGCGATGACGAGGGGGAGGGTGGCCTGGGGCTGCTGGGCGGCGATGAAGGCGGGCAGGCGGGCCGAGGCCCGGCCGCGCACGACGCTGCGGGCGGCCCGCGGCCCCTCGGCCCCGGCCACCGTGAGCTCGGCCGTGTCGTACTCGAGCTCGATGGCGCCCATCCGGCTGAGCACGTCCGAGCCGAGCAGGCCGTCGGACCCACCCAGCCCCGAGGTCACGAAGACGGGCTGGGGCAACAGCCGCACCCGGCCCATGCTCCAGCTGTCGACCCTCACCGGCCGGCCCGCCTGGGGCCGGCCCACGCCGAGGAACTTGGCGCCCACCCCGTTGGGGACCAGTCCCAGCCGGTGGGCCAGGGCGGGGGTGATGGCGGTGTTGGTGGCCCCGGTGTCCAGGACGAGGTGGAACGGACCCTTGCCGTCGATGCAGACCGGGACCAGGAGCGAGTTCTGGGTGGTGGCCCGCAGATCGACGGACGCCGGGGCGGTGGGCGTCACCGCGCCGGCACACGGGTCCGACCGGGTGGCGCCGGGCGCTCCGGAGCTACCGACCACGGCCAGCCCGACCAGGTCGGCCACGAGTAGCAGCCCGACTGCTCCCGCCCACCTGGTCGTCGGCCCTCCGCGCATGACCTGTCATCTTGGCCGGAGACCCGGCCCCCCACGGACTCGACCGACAACTTTCTCGAGGGGAAGCCCCCTCCCGGATTCCGGATACCTTCCGGTGGGGACACAGAGGAGGTGGTGGGGATGGCCGACGCCGTGCGCCGGGTTGCCATATCGGGGGCCGCCGGCATCCCGGTCCTCTTGGCCGCCGCATGTGGCGGAGGCTCCGGCGCCACGGCGTCGAGGTCCGACCACACGACGTCCACCACGGCCGCCGTTGCCGTCAACACCGCCGCCGACCGCGTGACGGCCGAGCACATCAACCTCACCGCCACGGATCTGCCCGGCTGGCAGGAGTCCCCCAACCCGCCGGACGCGAGCATGAACGCCATGGGCGCCCGCCTGGCGGCCTGTACCGGCGCGCCCAACGAGTCCAAGATCGACGTGGTCGACGTGACGTCCTCGAACTTCGATCAGGGTCAGGTCGAGATCAGCTCGGACGTCACGATGGTCCGCACCCACTCCGACGGGGTGGCCGACGTGCAGGCCATCGACAGCCCGAAGCTGACCAGCTGTGTGAACCGGATAGCCCTGCCCGCCATCCGGAACGAGCTTCCTTCCGGCGTGACCCTCAAGACCCTGCAGACGAGCCGCTTCGACCCTCCGGGCCAGGCGCCGGGATCGGTCGGGCTGCGCCTGGCGGGGACCATGACCGGCACCCAGAACGGAGCCAGCATGACGCTGCCGTTCCGCATCGACGCCGTCAACTTCGTCGTCGGGCGGGCCGAGGTCAGCCTCGAGGTGGCCCAGTTCGGTCAGCCCGGGGCGGTGGCCCCCGAGCCGGGGCTGGTGAGCGTCCTGTACCAGCGCGCCACCGCCGCCTCCACCTCCTGATCGGGGCCGACCCGGTCAGGACCGTTCGGCGCTCGGCTCCTTGGGCAGGCCGAGGGCCCGCTCCCCGATGATGTTGCGCTGGATCTGGCTGGTGCCCGAGAAGATCGTGCCGGCCCGGCTCTGGACGAACGTGCTCTGCCACCGGGTCAGGCGGTAGCCGTCCTCGGCCCCGGTGCCCTCGGCCGGCAGGTGGGCCATCCCCTCCGATCCGGTCACGCTCAAGGCGATCTCGCCGAAGCGCTTGTGGTACTCCGACCAGAACAGCTTGCTCACGCTCGCCTCGGGACCGGGCTCGCGCCTGGCCGCCAGGGTCGACAGCAGCCGGATGCCCTGGAACCGCATCAGCTCCACGTGCGTGAAGGCCCAGGCCAGGTCCTGGCGGACGAGCGACTCGGAGGTCCGGCCCCGCTTGCGGGCGTCGTCGACCAGATCCCAGAACTCGCGCTCGTAGCGCAGGTGCTGGGTGGTGGCGCCCCCGCCCCGCTCGTTCCCGAGGGTCGTCATCGCCACCCGCCAGCCGTTGTTCAGCCCGCCGATCACGTTGAACAACGGCGCCCGGCAGCCTTCGATGAGCTCGTGGCTGAACCCTGACGCCCCGGTCGGCTGGCGCAGCGGCTGCAGCTCGATCCCGTTGTCCGCCATCGGCGCCAGCACGTAGGACAGCCCCCGGTGCTTGGGGGCGTCCGGATCGGTCCGGCACAGGATGAAGATCATGTTGGCCAGGTGGGCCCCCGACGTCCACACCTTCTGGCCGGAGATCACGACCTCGTTGCCGTCCACCACCCCGCGGGTCTCGACACCCGCCAGGTCCGAGCCGTGGTCCGGCTCCGAGAAGCCCTGGCAGTAGCGGTCCTGGCCCGAGATGATGCGCGGCAGGAAGTAGGCCTTCTGCTCGTCGGTGCCGTGGACGATGATCGACGGACCGACGAGGGACTCCCCCATCCCCCGGGTCACCCGGGGCACCCGCGCGTTGGCGAACTCCTCGTTGAGGATGGCCAGGTGCACCCCGGACAGGCCCCGGCCCCCCACCTCGGCGGGCCAGTGCGGACAGATCAGGTGCGCCTCGAGCAGTCGCTCCGACCACGCCGCGAACGCATCGGCGGCGGCCCCGGACAGGAACGCCTGACCGAGGTAGACCGCCCGCTC
>DASUHN010000267.1 GCA_036273495.1 Acidimicrobiales bacterium
AAGGTCTGGACGTCGGGCGCCGAGGGCGCCGACATGGCCATCCTGCTCGCCCGCACCGACCCTGACGCCCCCAAGCATGCGGGCCTCACCCAGTTCGTGCTGGACATGCACGCGTCCGGCGTCGAGGTGCGCCCCCTCCGGCAGATGACCGGCAGCGCCGAGTTCAGCGAGGTCTTCCTCACCGACGTGCGCATCCCCGACGCCGAACGCCTGGGCCCGGTCAACGACGGCTGGAAGGTGTCGCAGCACACCCTCGTCTACGAGCGCTACAACATGCCGGAGGTGCCGGCCCGCGGCCACGGCGCGGTGGCGGCGGTGGTGGAGGCGTGGGCGGCCCGGGCGGACAAGACGTCACCGGCGGCCCGGGCCCTCCGGGACGAGCTGATGCGCCACTGGGTGGACGCCGAGGTGGTGCGCCTCCTCCAGCTGCGCGCCGGAGTGATGCGGGCGCGAGGCAGCTCGGGGCCGGAGGGTTCTCTCGGCAAGCTGGCCGTCTCCCGGGCCGGGCGCCGCCTGGCGGAGTGGGCGCCCGTGCTGCTCGGGCCGGCCGGGGCCGTCCTCGAGGAGGGCTACTCCCCCCAGCCGGGGAGCTCGGGGATCGGCCGGCGCGGCCGCCGCAGCCTGGCGATGGGCTGCGTCGGCAGCCCTTCCAACGCCATTGCCGGCGGCACCGACCAGATCCAGCGCACCATCATCGGCGACCGGGTGCTCGGCCTGCCCCGGGAGCCGGCCGCCGACCGGGGCCTGCCCTGGAGCCAGACGCTCCGCAACGCCTAGTCCTGGAACGACCCGCCCGAAACGGTCAAAGCCCCCGTCGACTCCGGACGCACCGTGCCCTTTTGTCGCGGGACCGGCATCTGTACAGTCGCTCACAACGGGCGCGAGGGGAGCTGACTGGTGCTGCAGTACGTCATAGCCGGGCTGGCGCTCGGCGGGATCTACGCCATCGCGTCGGCGGGCCTCGTCGTCACCTACCAGTCGGCGGGAGTCCTGAACTTCGCCTTCGGCGCCCTGGCCTACTTCGTGGCCCGGTTCTTCTACTTCCTCCACAGTCAGCACGGCTGGGGGATCCCCGAGGCGGCAGTGGTGTCCCTGCTGCTGGTCGGCCCGGGCCTCGGGGTGTTCCTCTACGCGGTGCTGTTCCGGCTGCTCCGCCTGGCGTCCCCGCTCGTCAAGGTGGTGGCGACGCTCGGTCTGTCGGTCACGATCCCTCCCCTCGCGATCCTGATGTTCGGGAACGAGTCGATCCTCAAGGCCCCGGGCCTGGCGCCCGAGCCCGTGCACGTCTTCCACGTGGCAGGCGTGGCGGTCACCCTGGACCAGGTCATCGTCTACGCCTGCGTGATCCTCGTCGGGGTCGCCGGCGCCCTGATCCTGCGCTACACGGACCTGGGCCTGCGGGTCAGGGCCATGGTGGACTCGCCGGCCATGACGTCGCTGTCGGGGACCAACCCGACCGCGGTCTCGATCGGCGTGTGGGCGGTGAGCACCTTCCTGGCCGGGCTGGCGGGCGTGCTCTCGGCCCCGACCATCGGGCTCGATCCGAGCCAGTACATCGAGCTGATGGCGGCGGCGTTCGCGGCGGTGGTGGCGGCCAAGCTCCGCAACCTCCCGGTCGCCGTGCTCGTCGGCCTCGCCATGGGCATCGTCAACGCCCTGGTCCAGGACTACATGCCGCCGGCCAGCTCGCTCACCACCGCGGTGTTGGACAGCATCCCCTTTGGCGTCACCGCCATCTTCCTCGTGTACTACATCATCCGCACCGGCCGGGTCAGCGAGAGCGAAGGGGTGGGAGGCGCCCTCGACCGGGCCATCGCCGTCCAGGGGGACGAGCGCAGTGGCGGGGCCACCGTCGATCTCGAGCGCGCCGCCACCCGACCTCTGAGCTGGAGGCCGGCGCTGGCGGGGGTGGTGTTGGTAGCCGTGCTGCCCTTCATCCTCCACGGGTTCTGGATCGGGCTTCTGGCTCAGGGCGTCGCCTTCGGCGTGCTGTACCTCTCCTTCAGCCTGGTCACCGGAGAGGGGGGCATGGTCTGGCTGTGCATGGCCACCTTCGGGGGCATCGGCGCCCTGACCGCCGGTCAGCTGGCCGCCAACCACGGCTGGCCCGCCCTGCTGGCCGTGCTCGCAGGCGGGATCGTGGCCGCCCCGTTCGGGGTGCTGATCGGGATGTTGACCATCCGGCTCGGGGATCTGTACGTGGCCCTCGTGACCCTCACCTTCGGGCTGCTGATGGAGAACCTCGTCTTCACCCGGCAGACGTTCCTCAACAACGGGCTCGGCCTGAATCTCGACCGTCCCCATTTCGCCGCCGGGGACCGGGCCTTCACCTATCTGGGGCTGGCCGTGTTCGCCGTCATCGGGCTCTTCATCGTCAACCTGCGGCGTTCGACCACCGGCATGGCCCTCACGGCCGTGCGTTGGAGCGATCCCGCGTCCAAGACGATCGGGATCAGTGTCCTGCAGATGAAGGTCCTGGTGGCCGGGCTGGCGGCGTTCGTCGCCGGGATCGGCGGGGCCCTGTGGGCCATGGAGCTGGGGGTGGCGCAGCCGACCAACTACGCCACGTTCATCGGCGTGATCTGGCTGGCGGTGCTGGTCACCCAGGGGATCCGGTCGAACACCGCCGCCCTGGTGGCCGGCATCAGCTTCACCCTGCTGCCCGGGGTGGCCCAGTCCTACCTGCCCGACTGGTTCGCCAACATCCCGCCGATCCTGTTCGGCCTCGGGGCCGTTGCGGTGGCCAAGAACCCCGACGGGGTGATCGCCATGCAGGCCCGCCAGCTGCGGGGACTGTTGGAGCGGGTCCGGTCCGGTCGCCGCCCGGCGCCGGACGGAGCCGGGCTGTCGCCGACGCTGACCGCCGGGGTGCACCAGTGAGCGACGACACCGCCCCCGTCCTCGAAGCCCGCGACGTCACCGTGCGCTTCGGCGGCCTGACCGCCCTGTCGTCGGTGACGGTGACCGTCCCGCCGGGCTGCCTGATCGGGCTGGTGGGGCCCAACGGCGCCGGCAAGAGCACCCTGTTCGGGGTCTGTTCGGGGCTGATCCGGCCCGCCGACGGCCGGGTCTACGTGGCGGGCCGCGAGGTCACCGGCGCCAGCCCGCAGGCCCGGGCCCGGCTGGGCCTGGCCCGCACCTTCCAGCAGCCCGAGATGTTCATGGGCCTCACGGTGCGCCAGCACCTCACCCTGGCCTACCGGGTCCGCAAGAACCGGTCCCGACTGTGGAAGGACATGTTCAGCGGGGCGGGCCTGCGCAAGCCGGACAAGGAGGAGAACGACCGCGTCGAGTCGCTCCTCGACCTGCTCGGCCTGCACGACCTGGCCGAGACGGTCGTCGACGTCCTGCCCCTCGGCACCACCCGGCTGGTCGAGGTCGGCCGCGCCCTGGCGGGGGGCCCGACGGTCGTGCTGCTCGACGAGCCGCTCTCCGGGCTCGACGCCGCCGAGGCCCTCCGCCTCGCCGAGGCCCTGCGCCGGACGGTCCGGGACGAGGGCATCTCGCTGCTCCTGGTGGAGCACGACGTGGCCATGGTCCTCAGCCTGTGCAGCACCATCCACGTGCTGGACTTCGGCCAGCTGATCGCGGTCGGCACCCCGGAGCAGGTGCGCGCCGACCCGGTGGTGAAGGCGGCGTACCTGGGCGAGGACCCCGTTGCCCCCGCGGGCCGGACGGGGGCGTCGGGGGAGCCGGTCGCTTCGCCCCGGTAGCGGGGCCACCGGGCCCGGAGCGAGCAACGCGTGGCCATCGGGAAGTTCTTCCATCTGATCCACGTCGTCGACGATCTCGACGCCGCCGACGCCTTCTACGACCGGGTGTTCGGCCGGCAGCGGTTCATGACCCACCAGTGGGGGGAGACCGAGAAGCGCTGGGCCACCCTCGGCCTCATCGGTGACTTCATGATGGAGACGATCGAGGCCAGCTCCGACCCCGCCGACGCCGGCATGCCCCTCAGTCGGTTCCACGCCCGGTTCGGCCAGCACCTGCACTCGCTGTCGTGGTACATCGACGAGGACGACCGGCTCGGCCTGTTCCGGCGCCTGCGGGCCTGCGGCGTCCGGGTGGCCCGGCCCGGGGGGGGACTGTTCGAGAGCGAGGACGAGGTCGGCGGCACCCTGTTCACCCACCCGAAGGACACCCACGGCCTGCTCGAGTTCCAGGCCTTCGACGGCCGCTGGGGCACCTACGACCCCCGCTTCTCGCCCGGCTGGTCCGACGCCTTCTGGAGGTCCGGACACCCGTTGGGCATCGAAGCCCCGTCGCACCTGACGACGGTCGTAGCGGACCTGGACCGGGCCCGCGCCGTCTACGAGGAGGCCCTCGGCGGACTGGTGTTCCACGAGGAGACCACGGAGACGGCTCGGAGCGCCTTCGTCCTCGTCGGCCCGGACACGGTGGTCGAGCTGGCCGAGCCCCGCGCTCCCGACGCCCCGCTCGGGCTCGACCTGGCGGCCAACGGTGAGCTGCCCCACTCCGTCACCTGGCGGGTGAGGGACCTGGACGCCGTGGCGCGCCACCTCGAAAGGATCGGGGTGGGTGCCGGGGAGCGGGCCGGGGAGACCGTCACCATCGATCCGGCCGACGCCTTCGGCGCCGTCCTCGCCTTCACGACCAGCAGGATCCCCGGGGACCCGCGCCGGCCGGTCTAGAGGCCGAACGTGTATCCCCCGTTGACGCCGAGGACCTGGCCGGTTATCCACGCCGCGCCGTCGGAGGCCAGGAAGGCGACCATCGGGGCCACGTCCTCGGGCCGGCCCGGCCGGCGCAGCGGGTAGCGGCGGAAGCGACGGGTGGTCTCCTCGTCCATGGGCGCCGCCGGGTCGTAGTCGGGTCGGATCGATCCCAGCGAGACGCAGTTCACGGTCACGCCCGCCTGACCCACCTCGCTCGCCAGGCAGCGGGAGAAGCTGGTCCCGGCCGCTTTGGCGGCGGCGTACACCGACTGGAGTCGGTCTCCGGCCCGCGCCGCGTCCGAGGTGATGGTTACGACCCGC
>DASUHN010000268.1 GCA_036273495.1 Acidimicrobiales bacterium
CTGTCGGTCTTGTAGAAGCCGCTCCCCTTGAAGGTGATGCCGATGGCCCCGAACACCTTGCGGAGCTCGCCGCCGCACTGCGGGCACTTCTCGAGCGGGTCGTCCTTGAACGACTGGACCACCTCCAGGTGCTCCCCGCACTTCTTGCATGCGTACTCGTAGGTGGGCATTTCGGACCTCTCGGGGACGCCGTTAGCACTCTCAGGGTTCGAGTGCCAAGTGTATAACGTGACCGCCCGTGGACGGAAGACCCGGTGGCGGGGGCGCCCGCGGCCCGGTCCGCAAGGCGGTGATCACGGCCGCGGGCATGGGCACCCGGTTCCTCCCGGCCAGCAAGGCCCAGCCCAAGGAGATGTTCCCCCTGGTGGACGTCCCGGCCATCCAGTACGTGGTCGAGGAGGCGGTGGCGGCGGGGGCCCGGGACCTCCTGATCATCACCAGCCGGGGCAAGCGCACCCTCGAGGACCACTTCGACCGGTCCGTCGAGCTGGAGCACCACCTCGAGTCCCAGGGCAAGCACGACCTGCTGGCCCAGGTGCGGGCCATCGGGGAGATGGCCGACATGCACTACGTGCGCCAGAAGGAGGCTCGGGGGCTGGGCCACGCCGTGTACCACGCCCGGGGGCACGTGGGCGACGAGCCCTTCGCCCTTCTTCTCGGTGACGACATCATGCGGCCCGACAGCCCGCTGCTGCGCGACATGCTGGCGGCCCACTCCGCCCGGGGGGCCAGCGTGCTGGCCCTCAAGGAGGTCCCCAAGGAGGAGGCGGCCCTGTACGGGTGCGCCGAGGTCGACGCCGTCGACGGGGCGCTGGTCCAGGTGCGGGGCGTCGTCGAGAAGCCGGATCCCTCGGTGGCCCCCTCCAACCTGGCGGTGATCGGGCGCTACGTGCTGACCCCGGGGATCTTCGAGTGCCTGGAGCGGACCGAGCCGGGCCGGGGGGGAGAGATCCAGCTCACCGACGCCATCGGCCTGCTGATCAAGGAGGAGCCGGTCTACGGCGTCGTGTTCTCCAAGGGGCGCTACGACGCCGGGGACAAGCTGGGCTTCCTCAAGGCCAACATCGAGCTGGCCCTGGAGCGGCCCGACCTCGGTCCCCCGCTGCGGGCGTTCCTGCGGGAGTTGGTCGGCGGGGCGGACTAGCCGGTGGCCCTGGTCCCCGTAGAGGAGGCCCGCCGGCACGTCCTCGACGCCTGCGGGGTCCTCCCGGCGGAGGCGGTGGCCCTCGAGGCGGCCCTGGGCCGGGTGACGGCGGCGGAGGTCGTGTCACCAGAGGCCGTGCCGCCGTTCGCCAACACCGCCATGGACGGCTACGCCGTGCGGGCCGCCGACACGAGCGGCGCCAGCGACGAGCTGCCCGTGACCCTGCGGGTGGCCCGGTCGATCGCCGCCGGCCAGCCCCCGGGCCCCGCCCTCCTGCCGGGCGAAGCGATCCGGATCATGACCGGCGCCCCCCTGCCCCCCGGCGCCGACGCCATCGTGATGGTGGAGCGGACCCGGCCGGCCAGCAGCGTGTCGGGCGGGGACGCCGTCCAGATCCTGGCCGAGGCCGACCGGGGGGACCACGTCCGCCGGCCCGGGGAGGACGTCCGGCCCGGGGACCGGGTGGTGGGGTCGGGCACCGAGCTGCGCCCCGCCCACCTCGGGGTCCTGGCCAGCGTGGGGGTGACCGCCGTCGAGGTCCACGGCCGGCCGCGGGTGGGGGTCCTCTCGACCGGGGACGAGCTGGTCGAGGGCGGGGGCGCCCTCGAGCCGGGCCAGATCCGGGACTCCAACCGGCGGACCCTCCTGGCCCTGCTCCGGGACTCCGGCTTCGAGGCGGTGGACCTGGGCATCGCCCGGGACTCGGAGGACGAGATCACCGCCGCCGTCGACCGGGGGGTCGGGGCGTGCGACGCCCTCCTGACCAGCGGAGGGGTGAGCGTCGGGGACTTCGACTACGTGAAGGCGGTGCTCGACCGCCGCTCGGCCGGGTCGATGCGCTGGATGCAGGTGGCGGTCCGGCCCGCCAAGCCGTTCGCCTTCGGGGTGATCGGGGGGGTTCCCGTCTTCGGGCTGCCCGGCAACCCGGTGTCGTCGATGGTGAGCTACGAGCTGTTCGCCCGGCCGGCGCTGCGCCAGATGGCGGGCCACACCGGCCCGTCCCTGTTCCGGGCCGCCGTCCAGGGGGTGGCCGGCCAGGACTTCCCCCGCCGGCCCGACGGGCGCCTGGCCCTGGACCGGGTGGTGGCGTCGATCGGCCCGGGGGGCCGGGTGGTGGTGCGCTCCGCCGGCGGCCAGGGCTCCCACGTCCTGACGGCCATGGCCCGGGCCAACGCCCTGGCCCTGGTTCCCGACGGGCCCGGGCTGGTGGCGGGGGAGGAGCTGACGGTGTGGCTCTTGGGGGACCTGCTCACCGGCGCGTAACCTCCGGGGATGGTCCCCCTCGTCGATCCCCACGGCCGCACCGTGCGCGACCTGCGGATCTCGATCACGGACCGCTGCAACTTCCGCTGCACCTACTGCATGCCCCAGGAGGGCATGACCTGGCTGCCCCGGGAGGACGTGCTCACCTACGAGGAGATCGAGCGGGTCGCCCGGGTGTGCGTGGAGCGCTTCGGGTTCGAGGCCATCCGCATCACCGGCGGGGAGCCGACGGTGCGGGCCCGCCTGCCGGTCCTGATCGAGAAGCTGGCCGCCCTGCGGGTGCCCGGCACCGGGGAGCCGGTGGACCTGGCGATGACCACCAACGGCGCCACGCTCGGGCTCCTGGCCCACGACCTCCGGGCCGCCGGCCTGGGGAGGATCAATGTCTCGTGCGACTCGCTTCGCCCCGAGCGGTTCCACGCCCTGACCAGGAGGGGCCAGCTCGACCGGGTCATGGACGGGATCGCCGCCGCCCGGGACGCCGGCTTCGACCCGGTGAAGGTCAACGTGGTGACGGTCCGGGGGGTGAACGACGACGAGATGGTCGACTTCGCCGCCTGGGGGCGGGAGACCGGGGTGCAGCCCCGGTTCATCGAGTTCATGCCCCTCGACGCCGACGGGTCGTGGTCGATGGACCAGGTCGTGCCGTCGGCCGAGGTGGTGGCGGCCATCGACGCCGTGTTCCCCCTCGAGCCGGTCACCCACGGGCCCGAGCCCGCCGCCCGCTACCGCTACCGGGACGGCAGGGGGGAGATCGGGGTCATCGCCAGCGTCACCCAGCCCTTCTGCGCCTCGTGCGACCGGATCCGGATCACCGCCGAGGGCCAGCTGCGGAACTGCCTGTTCGCGGTGCGTGAGACCGACCTCCGGGCCGTGCTCCGGGGGGGCGGGTCGGATGACGACCTGGCGGAGGCGGTGGCGGCCGACGTGGGGCGGAAGTGGGCGGGCCACCACATCGGGCGGGTGACCTTCGTGCGCCCCGCCCGGAGCATGAGCCAGATCGGCGGTTGACCGCCCACCTAGACTTCCCCCATGTCCGACCGCGGCCTGACCCACCTCGATCCGCTGGGCCGGGCCCGGATGGTCGACGTCACCCCCAAGGAGCCCACCCACCGGCGGGCGCTGGCCCGGGCCAAGGTGTTCATGAGCCCGGAGACGACCAACAAGGTGGCCAGCAACGCGGTGTCCAAAGGGGACGTACTGGGCGCGGCCCGGATCGCCGGGATCCAGTCGGCCAAGCGGGCCGCCGACCTGATCCCATTGTGCCACCCCCTGCTGGTGGGCTCGGTCTACGTGAACTTCACCATCGGGGACAACTACGTCGAGATCGAGGCCCAGGTCGAGACCGTCGACCGGACCGGCGTCGAGATGGAGGCCATGACCGCCTGCGCCGTGGCCGCCCTGACCGTGTACGACATGTGCAAATCGGGTGACCGCTCGATGAGCATCGGTGAGCTGGCGCTCTGGGAGAAGACGGGTGGTCGTTCGGGGACCTGGCGCCGGCCGGGGCCCCCGCTCGCGTCCGCCGATCTCTGAACCGGCCGCCTCGCCCCGGTTGCCGATCTCGCCGGGCCCTCACTAGAGTCACGTCGGCCGGTCTCCTCCTGGTCCTCCCACCGGAGAGCCGTGCCCGTCCAGAGGCGTCGCCAACGGTCGCTTCACCATCCACCAATCGCGCAAGGGCCTGGGATACGGTCCTTCTCACACGAAGGTAGGTCGAGGAGCTTGACCATCGTGGTTCTCGGATTGCTGGCGGTGGTGTGGATCGCGGTTCTGGCCCCACCTCTGCTGCGCAAAGGCGCGGAGACAAGAAGAGCCGACTCCATCGGCGACTTTCGCCGTCAGTTGGTGGTGCTCCAGCGCACCGGCCCCAGCGTCATCTCCCCCGCCAACACGCGCGTCGACCGCCAGTTCGGATCGCCCGCGCCTGCGTACACCGCCCCCGCCTCCGCGGTCGTGCGGGCGCCGCGTCAATCGCGCGAGGCAACGCTCAGCGCGCGCCGGCGGCGTCGTAACGTGCTCGTCACTCTGACCCTGACCACGCTGCTGCTGGTCGTGCTCGGGGCCGTTCCCGGCATGCACCTGCTGCTGGCGGTGGCGGCGGTGTCCGCCGTGCTGCTGGTTCTGTACGTCTCGCTCCTGGTGCGGATGCGCAATGCCGCGGCCGAGCGCGAGATGAAGCTCAGCTTCCTGCCCGGACCCGCCGCGTACGCGGCGCCGGGCGCTCCGCTGCTCCGGCGCTCCGCCAACTGAGCGATCTCGGGGAGCAGCTGGGCGGGCTCCTTCCCGACGTCACCCGCGGCCTGGGCTCCGCCAACGAGGCCCGCGAGGTGGCCCTGGCCTCGTGCCGGCAGGTCATCAGGTTGTCGGGCCGGGCCATCCGGGCCGTCCACCGGCACCAGGACGCGGCGGCCGCCGATCTGGTGGCCGAGGCCGAGACGGCCCTGCGCCGGGCCCAGGAGACGGTCCGGCCCCACCCGGCGGTGGCCTTCGCCGGGTTCGTGCACGACGCCGAGAAGGAGTTCGTCGAGGCGGTGTGCGTGCGCCGGCTGGTGGCGGGGGCGGACCTGGCCGGACCGGGGGAGCTGGCCGTCGGCCTGCCGGCGTGGCTCAACGGCCTGGCCGAGGCGGCGTCCGAGATGCGCCGCCACATGCTGGACCTGCTCCGGGCCGGGGAGCTGGACCGGGCCGAGTCGGTCCTGGCCGCCGTGGACGATGTCTACGACTTCCTGCTGGCCGTCGACTTCCCCGACGCCCTGACCGGGGGGCTGCGGCGGACGACGGACGCCCTCCGGGCCGTGCTCGAGCGGAGCCGCTCCGACCTCACCACCACCGCCCTCCAGACCCGCCTCCAGCGGGCCATCGAGGAGCGGACCTCGGATGGCTCAGGCCGGTAGGAGGTCCGGTTCTCCGTCGGCGGTGACGCCCGGGAGGTGGGGGGCACCGGCCGGTTCCACAACGTCCGAAAGGGCGGGCCGCTTCCCGACCGCCAGGCCCAGCGAGCCCGCTGTCGCGGCCACGGCGGCGATGGCCAGCCCCGCTACCCGGGGCCCGAGGGCGCCGGCCACCACCGCCGCCAGCGGCAGGGCCACGACGTCGCTCCACGAGTGCAGGGAGCGGTAGAGGGCCAGGACCCGGCCGTGGGTGTGGACCGGGGAGCCCCGCTGGAGCAGGGTCCGCGACGGAGCCGAGTAGAAGGCCACGTCCACGCCCCACAGGAACACCCCGACGAAGGCGACGGCCACCGAGTGGGTGCCGATGTAGGTGGCGGCGGCCAGGCCCGACAGGAGCACCGAGCCCGACAGGGCCCGGGTCGACGCCACCCGGTCTCCCAGGCGGGGCAGGAGCAGGCCGGTCCCGACCAGGCCGACCCCGAACGCCGTCTGGAGCAGGGAGAAGACCGTGGGGGAGCGGTGCAGCACGTCCCGCACGTACAGCGGCTCGATGACCATGAACGTGCTCCACGTGAGAAACACGGCCGCCGACAGAGCCAGCGTGAAGCGCACCACCGGGCTGCGCCGGGCCACCCTGACGCCCTCGGCCAGCTCCTGGCGCAGGCCCGCCTCCGGGCGGGGGCCGGCCGTGCGCACCGGGCGGAGCTGGAGGGGGGCCACCGCCGCCATGCCTATCCAGAAGGTGGCGGCGTCGACGACGAAGGCGCCCCGCAGGCCGGTGAGGGCGATGGCCCCCGCGGCCAGCAGCGGCCCGAACGCGATGGCCGACTCCGCCGCCGACCCGAGCAGGGCGTTGGCGGCCAGCAGGTCGGCGTCGTCGACCAGGCGCGGCGGCAGGGCGTCCCCCGCCGGCCGGGCGAAGGCCTCGACGGTGCCGTGCAGCAGGCCCAGGAGGATGAGGGCGTGGAGCGAGCCGGCAAAGGCCATGGCCAGGCTCGTGGCCGAGCCCAGCCCGTAGGCGGCGACGAGGACCCGGCGCGGCCCCAGCCGGTCGATCGGCACCCCCGCCAGTGGGGACAGCAGCGCGGACGGAACGGCCCAGGCCAGACCGATCAGGGCGACCTGTCCGGCATCGGCATGGAAGCGGTAGCTGGCGAAGCCCCACATCGCCATCAGCGCGGCCCAGCTTCCGATGGCGTTCAGCGCGTAGCCCACGAAGAGCAGCGCGAAGGGACGCGAGCGGAAAAGGTGCACGGCGCAAGGCTATGGGCGTTCCCCCCGGAGGTTCCGGGAATTGCCCTCGACTAACCTTGACCCACCCCGGGGGGTGTAGCTCAGTTGGCAGAGCGCAGCGTTCGCAACGCTGAAGTCGGCGGTTCGAGTCCGCTCACCTCCACTGGCTCGACAACGCGACCCAAGCGCGACGCGTAAGGCCTGTTCGGAGAGCCGCCTGGTTACCCGATCGCCCTGCAGA
>DASUHN010000269.1 GCA_036273495.1 Acidimicrobiales bacterium
AGACGGGGATCACCCGTCTCGACCGCTTTGAAGGCGGCGGAGCCCACCAGGTGCTCGGACACCTCCGGAGAAGACGCTAGTCAGTGCCTCGTCAGGTTGGGTGTCACAGCCAAGGCCGATCATGGCCAGGTGCGAAGGACGAGAAGGTCCCCTGGCGCCGTCGCTCACCGCACTGCCCGGATCCGGCTGCGGGTCTCTCCGGCCCAGGCCCGGCGCTGCTTCGGCCTGCTGCGCTCGGCGGGGGACGTCTGGGCCGGACTCATTGATCTCAACGCGGTGCGCTTCCGCTGGGCTGGGCCACCGATCTTCGACTATCCGAGCCTGTGCCGCGAGCTGGCCGGTGCCGACGTGGGCGAGCTGTGGGCCACGGCCGCCCGCTCAGTGCTGCGCCGCTACTCGGAGGCCTGCTTCACCACCGCCCAGCGCAAGAAGGCGGGGGAGGCGGCCCGCTATCCCCGGCGCCGCCGGGGCCTGATGCCGGCGCGCTGGTACTCGGGGACCTTCCGGCTCGAAGGCCGGGGCCTGGCCCTGTCGGTGGCCCGGGGCTGCCCACCACTGGAGGTCCGCCTGGGCCGGGACCTGCCCTATCCGCCCGAGTCGGTGCGCTCGGTGAGTTTGGTGGTCGATGCCGGTCTTCACGGGGACGGCCGGCGAGGATCGGACAACAAGGCAAACGTTGTCTGAAGGGGCACTAGACGGTCAGCAGGTCGCGGGCGCCCGTCTCGGCCGAGGGGTGGCGGAGCTTGGACATGGCCCGGGCCTCGATCTGGCGGATGCGCTCCCGGGTCAGGTGGAAGTGCTCGCCGACCTCCTCGAGGGTGCGGGGCTCCCCGCGGTCGAGTCCGAAGCGCAGGCGGAGGATCTCCCGCTCCCGGTCCTCGAGGCTCTCCAGGAGCCGGGCCACCTCGCCCGGCAGCATGGCCACGGCGGCCTCGTCGAACGGCGAGGCAGCTCCGCGGTCGACGACCATGTCACCGAGCTCGGCGTCGGCGTCGTCGCGCAGGGGCTCGGACAGGGAAAGGGGCTCGGCCCGCATGAGCAGGGCCTCGGCCAGGCGCTCCTCGGTCATTTCCACCTCGCGGGCCAGCTCGGTCAGGGTGGCGGGGCGGCCCAGCCGCAGCGCGAGGCGGGCCTGGGACTTGCGGACCCGGGCCAGGGTGTCCCCGGCGTGGACCGGCAGCCGGATCGTCCGGCCCGTGTTGGCGATGCCCCGGGTGATGGCCTGGCGGATCCACCAGGTGGCGTAGGTGGAGAACTTGAAGCCCTTGCGCCAGTCGAACTTCTCGACGGCGTGCATCAGGCCCAGGTTCCCCTCCTGGATCAGGTCGAGCAGCGGCAGGCCCGAGGCCTGGTACTTCTTGGCGATCGAGACGACCAGCCGGAGGTTGGACTGGACGAACTCCCGGGTGGCGTCCTCCCCGGCCCGGGCGGCGCGCCGCAGCTCCCGGCGGCGGGTGGCGTCGGTCTCGGCGCTCAGCTGGCGGCGGGCGGCGTCACCGGCCTCGATGGCCTGGGCCAGGCGCACCTCGTCGTCCTTGGTCAGCAGCTCGTACTGACCGATGTCCGTCAAGTAGAGGCGGACCAGGTCCTCCTCGTCGCGCTCCACCCGTGCCTTGGCCAATCTCCGCCCCTCTTGTCCGGGTCGGCACTGGGCCCCCCTCCGCCGACACCCCTGTTATCGGCCGGCGGGGGCCCGGGATGACGGTGGGGACGCACAAAGTTCCAACAACAATCGGCGGCGGCCTAGCGTGCCGGGCGTGGCCCCGGTAGCTCCCGAACCTGACGCCGGCATCGAGCTGACCGTCGTCACCCTCGTGTTCGACACCCGGGCCGGGGACCCCGGCGCCGCCGAGCGCCTCCTCGGCGCGCTGTCCAAGTACGTGGTGCTGTCCCGCAACCATCCCGGGTGCCGCAACGTCGACCTCTGCGGATCGGTGACCGGGACGGGGCGCTACCTGATCATCGAGAAGTGGGACTCCCCCGCCAGCCAGCGCGCCCACTTCGACTCACCCGACATGGTCGAGATGGCCCGGGCGTGCGAGGGACTGCTCGAGCGCCGCCCCGAGATCGACCTCTTCGAGGGCATCTCCGCCCACGATCTCAAATAAATAGCGACGGGCACCGTCGTTCCCTCACGCCGGCCTCAGACGGCGGCCCGGGCCGCCGCGGTC
>DASUHN010000270.1 GCA_036273495.1 Acidimicrobiales bacterium
CCGGTACGCCCGCCCGGTAGATCTCGGGATCGGCCTGCGGGGCCCCGGGCACGTGCACCGACTTGGGCCCCCCCGAGAAGATCACGCCCCTGGGCCGGCGGGCCTGGATCTCGGCGGCGGTGATCGTGTGGGGGACGATCTCCGAGTAGACGTGGGCCTCCCGCACCCGGCGGGCGATGAGCTGGGCGTACTGGGCCCCGAAGTCGACGACGAGCACGGTGTCGAACTCGTCGACCCCGGTCGGGGGCACCGCCGGAGTGGGGTTGGGCTCGGGGACCGGGGTGGAGCTCAGCGCCCCATCCCGACGCCCTGGGACCGCTGGAGGGACTTCCCCTCGGTCTGCAGGGCGGGGGCCACCATGACCTCGGCCTTCTGGAACTCCTTGACGGTCTCGTAGCCGCACGTGGCCATGCTCGTACGCAGGGCGCCGAACAGGTTGAGCCGGCCGTCGTTCTCGTGGGCGGGCCCGAGCAGGACCTCGCGCAGGGTCCCCCGCGGCTCGGTGCGGACCCGGGCGCCCCGGGGCAGCGACGGGTGGAAGGTGGCCATGCCCCAGTGGTAGCCCCGGCCGGGCGCCTCGTGGGCCGCCGCCAGCGGGGAGCCGATCATCACCGCGTCGGCCCCGCACGCGATGGCCTTGGCGATGTCCCCGCCCTTGGCCATCCCGCCGTCGGCGATCACGTGCACGTAGACGCCGGTCTCGTCGAGGTGGCGCATGCGCGCCCCGGCGGCGTCGGCGATGGCGGTGGCCTGCGGCACGCCGATGCCGAGCACGCCCCGGGTGGTGCAGGCGTTACCGGGGCCCACGCCCACCAGCACGCCGACGGCGCCGGTGCGCATCAGGTGGAGCGCGGCCTGGTAGGAGGCGCACCCGCCCACGATCACCGGGATCTCGAACTCCCGGATGAAGCGCTTGAGGTTGAGGGGCTCGACGGTGCGCGACACGTGCTCGGCCGACACCACCGTGCCCTGGATCACGAGCAGGTCGAGCTCGGCCTCGAGCACCGCCTTGGCGTACTGCTCGGTGCGTTGCGGGGTGAACGAGGCGCACGAGACCACACCCGCCTCCTTGATCTCCCGGATCCGCTGGGTGACCAGCTCGGCCTTGATCGGCTCCGAGTAGATCTGCTGCATGCGGGCAGTTGCCTTTTCGGAGTCGAGCTTGCTGATCTCCTCGAACAGCGGCTCGGGATCCTCGTAACGGGTCCAGAGTCCCTCGAGGTTGAGCACCCCCACCCCGCCCAGCCGGCCGATCTCCATGGCCGTGGCCGGGCTGGTGACCCCGTCCATGGCCGCCGCCATCAACGGCACGTCGAACCGGTAGGCGTCGATCTCCCAGGAGATGTCGACGTCCTCGGGGTCGCGCGTCCGGCGGCTCGGGACGATGGCGATGTCGTCGAACCCGTACGCCCGCCGTCCCGACTTGCCGATGCCGATCTCGACCTCAGCCACAATGATCCCTCCCGCGTCCCATCCCCCGAGGTTAGTTCCGGGGGGCCGCCACCAACGGTGTTCCTCGGCCCCTCACCGACGGATCTGAGCGGGATCCGGGCCGAGCCCGGGCCCCTCCAGGACGAGGTCGAGCAGCTCGGTCAACATCCGGGCCGTGGCCCCCCAGACGGTGTCCCCGTCCAGCTCGTACAGGTACATCGAGCGGTCCCCTACGCCGGGCATGGGCCAGATCTCCTCCCGGTAGACGTCGGGATCGGCCAGCTCGGACAGGGCCACGTCGAAGGCCCGCTCGACCTCGGCGGGGTTGGGACGCAGGACGGGCCGCCCCGGGAGCACCCCGACGAACGGGACGATCGAGGCGCCGGAGGACACGGTCTGGAGCGGGGAGAGCTCGCCGATGATCTCGCAGACGGCGGGGTCCAGGCCGACCTCCTCGGCGGCCTCGCGGAGGGCGGCGGCCAGGGGCTCCTCGCCGTGGTCCAGGCGGCCGCCGGGGAAGGCCACCTGGTGGGTGTGGGAGCGCAGGTGGGCGGCGCGGCGTGTGAGGAGGACGCGGGCAGCTTCGCCCGGGGGGTCGGCGAACAGCGCCACCAGCACGGCCGACGGCACCGACGTGGTCAGGGTGGCCCCGTCCCGGGTGGTCCGGGAGGCCCGGCCCGGATCGAGGCCGGCGAAGGCGGCCCGGACGTCGTCGATGGTGATGGGCCGGGCGGGCCACGGCGCCGGCGCGCCGGGACGGACTCCTTCAGGACGGGGGATGACCTGGGGGCCCGGGCGCTTCAAGAGCCGGGCGGACCGGCCAGTGACTCGAGCAGCTCCCGGAGCCCCGCGGTCTTCAGGTTCGACATCACCCGACCGGGCGGGGTCTCCCCCTTCTCCCACTCCATCCAGAGCGACAGCAGCTTGGTGGGATCGGGGGGAGGCCTCTCCGCGCTCATCGGCCCACCGGGTCCCCTGCACCCCGGCTCCTCCGGCAGGCGGGGCCCCAGCCCCGCCGCCGGCCGTTCGTGCTCATGGTGACTACATCATCCCCAGTCCGCCCATGCCGCCCATGCCGCCCATGCCACCCATGCCGCCGCCACCGGCGCCGGCGGGAAGCGGCCTGGGCTTCTCGGGCTTCTCGGCCACCACGCACTCGGTCGTGAGCAGCAGAGCAGCGACCGATGCGGCGTTCTGCAGCGCCGAGCGGGTCACCTTGGCGGGGTCGATGACCCCGGCCTTGACGAGGTCCTCGAAGGCGCCGGTGGCGGCGTTGAGGCCGCTGTTGCCGGACATCGTCTCGACCCGCTGGACCATGACCGAGCCCTCGAGGCCGGCGTTGGTGGCGATCCACCGCAGCGGCTCCGACAGGGACCGGTAGACGATGTCGGCTCCGGTGGCCTGGTCACCGTCCAGGGACGCAACCACCTTCTCGACGGCGGGGCGGGCCCGGACCAGGGCGGTGCCGCCCCCGGCCACGATGCCCTCCTCGATGGCCGCCCGGGTGGCGGACAGGGCGTCCTCGATGCGGTGCTTCTTCTCCTTGAGCTCGACCTCGGTCGCGGCGCCGACCCGGACCACCGCCACCCCGCCGGCCAGCTTGGCCAGCCGCTCCTGGAGCTTCTCGCGGTCCCAGTCGGAGTCGGTGTCCTCGATCTCGCGCTTGATCTGGGCCACCCGGCCGGCCACGTCCTCGGACGATCCGCCGCCGTCGATGATGGTGGTGTCGTCCTTGGTGACCAGCACCCGGCGGGCCCGCCCGAGCAGGTCGAGGGTGACCCCCTCGAGCTTGATCCCGATCTCCTCGGAGACGACCTGGCCGCCGGTGAGGATGGCGAGGTCCTGGAGCATGGCCTTGCGCCGGTCGCCGAACCCAGGGGCCTTGACGGCGACGGAGTTGAAGGTGCCCCGGATCTTGTTGACCACCAGGGTGGCCAGCGCCTCCCCGTCGGCGTCCTCGGCGATGATCAGCAGCGGCTTGCCGGTCTGCATGACCTTCTCGAGGACGGGGATCAGGTCGTGCACGGCGCTGATCTTCTGGTTGGCGATGAGGATGTGCGGGTCCTCGAGGATCGCCTCCTGGCGCTCGGGGTCGGTGACGAAGTACGGGGACAGGAAGCCCTTGTCGAACTGCATGCCCTCGGTGAAGTCGAGCTCCAGGCCGAAGGTGTTGGACTCCTCGACGGTCACCGTCCCGTCCTTGCCGACCCGGTCGATGGCCTCGGCCAGGACCTCCCCGATCGACTGGTCGCCGGCGGAGATGGCCGCCACCTGGGCGATCTCGGTCTTGCCCTCGATGTCGCGGGCGGCGCCGCGGATGGCCTCCACCGCCGCCGCCACCCCCAGGTCGATGCCCTTCTTGAGCTGGGCGGGGTTGGCGCCGGCGGCCACGTTGCGCAGGCCCTCGCGGACCAGTGCCTGGGCCAGCACCGTGGCGGTGGTGGTGCCGTCGCCGGCCACGTCGTTGGTCTTGGTGGCGACCTCCTTGACCAGCTGGGCCCCCATGTTCTCGAAGGGGTCCTCCAGCTCGACGTCCCGGGCGATGGTGACCCCGTCATTGGTGATGGTCGGGGCGCCGAACTTCTTCTCGAGCACCACGTTGCGGCCCTTGGGACCGAGGGTCACCTTGACCGAGTCGGCCAGCCGGTTGACGCCGGCCTCCAGGGCCCGCCGGGCGCTCTCGTCGAAGCGCAGGATCTTGGCGGCCATCGGCTACTTGCCCGTCTTGGCCAGCACGTCGCGGCTGGTCAGGATCAGCAGGTCCTCCCCGTCGATGGTGATCTCGGTACCGCCGTACTTGGAGTAGACGACCGTGTCCCCGACCTTGACGTCGAGGGGGACGAGCTCCCCGGTGTTCTCGGCCCGGCGGCCGGGACCGACGGCCAGGACCTCACCCTGCTGGGGCTTCTCCTTGGCGGTGTCCGGGATGACGAGGCCGGACGCCGTCGTCTCCTCCGACTCGCCGGGACGGACCACGATCCGGTCCTCAAGCGGCTGGAGCTTCATCTCAGTGCCTCCTTGGCGGCTGACTCTTAGCACTCGAACGTTGCGAGTGCTAACGATAGCGGGGGGCACGGAGGCGGGCAAGGGAGCCCCCCGCCCGGCCCCGGCCCCGGGCCCCATCCGGCCCGGATCGAACGACTGTTCGACGTCCCCGGCTGGAGGCGGCGGGGTTCCTACTGTGGCAGCCGGGAGGCAGGAGGGCACCGGCACGATGGCGGACAGGGAGCGATGACTTACCGCGCGAGCCGGGCCTCGACGTCGACCTCGGCCTTCGGTGTCGGGCGGCGGGAGAGCCACGACGCCAGCGACTTCTACGCCCGCTTCGAGGCGCCCGAGCTGTCCACCGACGACTCGGTGGCGGCCCTGCCGGACCTCCCCCAGGGAGAGCAGGCCTGCATCCGGGCCGACGCCCGGCACATGGTCCTGCCGGACGGGCGGCCCCTCCCGGACAACTCCGTGGCCCTGGTCGTGACCTCGCCCCCGTACTTCTCCGGCAAGGAGTACGAGCAGGCCCTCGGGACGGGAGACGTCCCGGGCAGCTACCTGGAGTACCTCCAGCTGCTGCGGGAGGTCTTCGCCGAGTGCAAGCGGGTGCTCGAGCCCGGGGGCCGCATGGCCGTCAACGTCGCCAACCTCGGCCGGAAGCCCTACCGCAGCCTGTCCGCCGACGTGATCCGGATCCTCCAGGACGACCTGCACCTGCTGCTCCGGGGTGAGGTGATCTGGCGCAAGGGAGAGGGCGCCAGCGGCTCCTGCGCGTGGGGCTCGTTCCGCAGCGCCGCCAACCCGGTCCTGCGCGACGTGACCGAGCGGGTGGTCGTCGCCAGCAAGGGCCGGTTCGACCGCGCCAAGGCCGGCGCCGTGCGCCGCAAGCTGTCGCTGCCCCACCGGAGCGAGATCAGCCCCGACGAGTTCATGGAGGCGACCCTCGACGTCTGGAACATCTCGCCCGAGAGCGCCCGCCGGGTGCGGCACCCCGCCCCGTTCCCCCTCGAGCTGCCCCAGCGGCTGATCGGTCTGTACACCTACACGGACGACCTGGTGGTCGATCCGTTCGCCGGTTCGGGGACGACGCTCGTGGCCGCCATCCGGTCCGGGCGCCGCTACCTCGGCTACGACACCGACGCCGAGTACGTCTCCATAGCCCGCGAGCGGGTGAAGGAGGAGGTGCGCAGGAGAGCCGGGCTCCGGGTCGTCGGCAGCCCGGCCCCGGCCGCGGACGCACCCGGGACCTCCGCCGACACGCCCTCCGGCGGACCCGACGACTTCCAGGCCCGCGCCTCCAGGCAGGGAAAGGTGGCCCCGGCGATTGCCGAGGAGCTCCTCGGCGAGGCCGGGTTCAGGATCAGCCACAAGAAGTCGCGCCTGCGCGGCCTCGGCGTCACCGTCGGCTTCATCGCCCTCGACGCCCACGACACGCCCTGGTACTTCGACGTCTCGGGCGCGTTCACGACGACCAGGGGCGGTCTGCTGCGGACCGACGCGGTGTGGAGGGCGCTGGGCCGGGCCAACGTTCTGGTCAACCACGGCCGGACGCCACTCGTCCTTCTCACCTCGCACCTCCCCCGGGCCGGCAGCGAGGGGGACCTGGCCCTGCGGGCGGTGGGCCCGGGCGTCGTCTTCGACGTCATCGAGATGCTCGCCGACGAGCAGCGCAGCCGGCTGGGCGCCTACGCCCGCGGCGGGCACCACCTGGGCCCCGAGCCGGGGTTCTGGAGCGAGAAGGAGATCGGCGCTACTGGAACGCCGGGTGCCAGTTCCGGTCCACCACCTGCCAACAGCTGCAGGCCGGCATGAACTGGTCCACCCGCCAGAACTCGTCGGCGTAGGTGATGTTGGCCCCGGTGAAGCTGTTGGAGGCGAAGCTGTTGGCGCCCCACGGATACGACGGGTCGAACGAACCGGCGGCGTGCAGGCCGGCGGCCAGCGCCGCCCGCTGCATGGCGGGGGCGTGCTGGGCGGCGATCTGGAGCATCCACAGCATGTCGCAGGCCGATCCCCCGGTCCCGACGGGCTGCTGGTAGACCGGCGCCATCCGCGCCGCGCTGAAGATGGCGTTGCATTTGGCGGTGCCGGGGGAGATCGGGTAGCCGGGGGTCTTCTCCTCCCCGTAGCGGTCACCGGTGATGGCCAGAGCGTTGGCGATGTTCCCGTAGTCGGGGTGCTGGTTGCCGTACGACGTGGGCACCACCCCGTCGTCGGGGATCCCCCACTTCGGCTTGAAGCCCTGCTGCTGGGCAATGGTCGTCAGGTTGGAGAAGTCCGCGTTGTCGTTCATCACCGTCACGTTGGTGACCCCCGCCGACTTGAAGGCCAGGATCGCCTGCTCCTGGTCGCTCGGGGTGTCGAACGAGGTGGGACAGCCCACGTCGTGGGCCACGATGGCCGAGCTGGGAACCCCGGCCTGGTGCAACCAGCCGGTGATCTCGGAGTAGAACTCCGGCTCGCAGCTGCGGTACACCAGCCCGAGCTTCTTGAACCCGTTGGCGGCGGAGAAGAAGCCCCGCTGCTGCAGGGCAAAGACGGTGTCCTTGTAGATCACCTCGGCCAGGGTCTTGCTGAACAGGTACGGGTAGAACTGCGACTGCTCCTTGGCCGGTATCGGGGAGCTGGTCATGAACGGGATGTGGCTGGTCAGGTAGCAGGTCGCGATCTGCGGATAGGTGTAGTAGGCCCCGTAGTCGAAGACGAAGAAGGGCTGCGACGAGATCACGTTCTGGCAGGTCTGCTCCAGCTGGCTCTGGTCGACCGGGTCCCCCTGGAAGAACGTCGGGACCAGCTTGCGGCAGGCGATCCCGCCCGACGCGTTGATCGAGTTCACGACCGCCTGGTAGGCCGCCTGCTGGTCGGAGGGGGACTCGAGGCCGAAGGTGCTGTTGGCGGCCGGGCCGACGATGTTGACCAGGATGATCGCCACCTTCATCTGGGTGGCGGTCACGCCGGCGTCGCTGCCCGGCGGCGAGGTGCACCCACCAGCGGCGCGCGGGGCCGACCCGCCCCCGGCCGGGGCCGGCCCACCGGAGGCGGCGGCGCCCGGACCACCGCCCGCCCCGGCCGACCCACTCGGCACCGCTCCTCCTGTGGCCCCCGGGGCGGCGGCGCCCGGGGCTCCGGGGAGGGCCGAGGAGGTGGCGCCCGGGGAGGCGGCGGGGCCACCCGCCGCCGGGGCCTGCGAACCGGAGCTGATCCCGCCGAGCGACCCGCCCGCGGCCACGTCGGTCCCGCCCTGGCCACTCGGAACCAGCAGCCACGACACGACGGTGACGACGAGGGCGGCGCCGAGGAGGGCGGCTACCCGCTCCGGCCACGGCGCCCGCCGGGCCCAAAGGCGAACCTGCTGGAACGGAGTCATCAGCCTGCCCCTCTCGCGGCGGCGCGGGCGGCGGCCCGGCCCGCCCCCAACCAGATGGCGGCCCCGATGAGGAAGGCGAGGACCAGGCCGGCCACGGCCGCCGGACGGGCGCCTCCCGTGTCGGCCGGCGCCGCCGGGACCGGGGCCACACCGGTCGAGCCGGACGCGGCCGCCGGCTGGGCGGACCCGGCCTGGGGCACCGCCGGGACCTGCGGCGCCGACGCGGCCGGAAGGGCGCCGGCGGGGGCCGGGGTCAGCGTGGCGGCAGGATCGACCAGGGCGGGCAAAGCCGAGGACGGATCCCCGGATGCCGGGGTGCCGGTGTTGGGGTCACCCGCGGCTCCGCCGGGAGCAGCGGCTGCTCCACTGCCCGATCCGGTCGCGGCCGGGGCGGGCCCCGACGCCGGGGCGCCGGCCGGACGGACCGACAGCGAGGCCGCCGCCGGCTTGGCCAGCACGACCCGGTCGGTCGGCGTCGTCGGGAGCACGGCCAGTGCCAGGGTTCCGGCGCGGACGAGCTTGGACACGTCGAAGCTGTACTCGTCCCCCGCCGCCGAGGGCTGGGCGGTGACGTTGGCCGAGCAGCTGAAGCTGGGCGCGTCGGACATCGGCCCGCCCTGCTCGGCGTTGATGCCCGCGCCGGACAGCAGACACACCTCGAGGGTGGCGGCGGGTGTGGTCCCGGAGCCGGGAGCCACCGTCAGGGTGAGCGTCCCCGGGCTCTGCCCGGCGGCTACGGGGTAGACGACGGCGCCGAAGGCGGTGGCACCGGCGTCGGAGGCGCCGGTGGTCGAGGCCGGGCCGCCCTCGACCAGGAGCCCGCCCGCGGGCACGTCGGGCGGGGCCGGCGCGGCCGGAGAGCCTTCGACGCTGCCGGGATTGGCCTGGGTCCACCAGCCGGCCTGGACCGGCGCCTGGGCCCAGGCGGTGGTGGCGGCGGGACCGATCAGGAGGGCGCCGGTGGCACCGGCGATGCCGGCTGCGGCCGCGGCGGCGGCCAGGGCCGGCCCGATCCGCTTCGCCCGCCGTCGGCGCCCACCGCCCGGGCCCGGCTCCACCGCATGCCGAAGTGCCGTCATGGCGCCGAGGGGTGGTAGTTGCGGTCGATTACCTGCCAGCAGCTGCAGCTGGGGAGGAACTGGTCCACCCGCCAGAACTGGCCGGCCGTGGTGATGCCCGCCCCGGTGAAGTCGTTGGGACCGTAGGGGAACGAGAAGTCCGCCGACTTGGAGGCCTGCAGCCCGACCCCCACGTCGGACCGGAGCAGGGCCGGCTCGTGGTCGATGGCTCCCTGCACCATCCAGAGCAGGCTGCAGACGATGCCGCCCTGGCCGATGGGCTGCTGGTACACCGGGGCCTGGCCCTTGGCGGCGAAGATGGCGTTGCACTTCTGGGTGCCGGCGCTGGGCGGGTAGCCGGGTGTGCGCTCCTCCCCGTACCGGTAGGTGGTGATGGCGAGGGCGTTGGCGATGTTCTGGTAGTTCGGCTTCTGGCTGCCGTAGGAGATGGCCACGATGCCCTCGTCCGCGATCCCGTACTTCGGGGACAGGCCCTGCTGCTGGGCGATGGTCGTGAAGTTGGAGAAGTCGGCGGTGTCGTGCACGAACGTGACGTTGGTTACGCCCTGCTGCTTGAAGGTGAGGATGGCCTCCTCGAGGTCCCCCGGGCTGTCGAACGAGGTCGGGCAGCCCACGTCGTGGCCCACGATGGCCGAGGACGGCACCCCGGCCTGGTTGAGCCAGCCCATGAACTGCTTGGGCAGATCGGGCAGGCAGCTCGTGTACATGACGCCGAGCTTCTTGAACCCGCTGGACGGGGCGAAGAAGCCGTGCTGGCGCAGCCCGAGGATCGTGTCCTTGTAGAGGTTGTCGTACAGGAACAGGCCCCAGTCGTAGGGGTAGAACTGCTTCTGCTGGCTGAGCGACAGGCCCCCGGTGTTGACGTAGCCGATGTGGGCCTGCGGGTAGCAGACCGCCAGCTGCGGATAGGTGTAGTAGGCGCCGAGGTCGACCACGAAGAACGGCTGGGACTGGATGATGTCGACACAGGTCTGCTGCAGGTTGCTGGTGTCGGCCGGGTCCCCGGTGAAGAAGACCGGGACCAGCTTGCGACACGCCACGCCTCCCGAGGCGTTGATGGAGTCGACGACGTCCTGGACGTCGGCCTGCTGGGTGGCGGGGGAGGGGATGCCGAAGGTGCTGTTGGCCGCCGGGCCGACGATCTGGATGAGGATCACGGCGATCTTGATCTGGCTCGACGTGGCGCCCTGATCGCCGCCGGGAGGTGAGACGCACCCTCCGGCGCCGGCGCCGGCCGGGACCGGTCCGCCCCCG
>DASUHN010000271.1 GCA_036273495.1 Acidimicrobiales bacterium
TTGACTCTCTCGGTGCCGACCGTCCCAACCCGGTCGGCGTCGGCGATGCTGCACGCGTCACACAGACCGCGGAACACGACCTCGGCGTCCCCTACGGTGAAGCCTTGCTCCTGACCGGCGGGGACCTGCAACCCGGGGAACTCGGCGAAGAGATCCCTCACCGCGCCGCACCCCGTGCACACCAGGTGGTGATGCGGGCCCCGGTCCGGGTCGAACCGCACCGAGCCCGTCCCGAGGTCGAGGAGGTTGACCTCCCCGATGGCCGCCAGATCGTTGAGGGTCTGGTAGACCGTCCGCAGGGAGATGGTCGGCATCTCCCCCCGGGCGACGGCGTAGACGGCGTCGGCGGTGGGATGGGTCGGGTTGTCGTGCAGGATCCGGAAGATGCACTGACGTTGGGGCGTCACCTTCCAGCCCCGGTCGCGGAACAGCGTCGTCAGCTCCTCCGGGCTCCTCATGGACGGCCACCTTATCACCACCTATTGTCGTTCGACAATGTTTGTTGATAAGCATGGTTGTTGATAACGCCACCCCGTTCTCGCGCCAGACGGCGCTGCGGCGGATGGCCGACTCGCCCGTCGACGTGCTCGTGGTCGGGGGCGGGATCACCGGCGCCGGCGTGGCCCTCGACGCCGCCGCCCGGGGCCTGTCGGTGGCCCTGGTCGAGCGGGAGGACTTCGCATCGGGCACCTCGTCCAAGTCCTCGAAGCTGGTCCACGGCGGCCTGCGCTACCTCCAGCAACGCGACTACCTGCTCGTGCGCGAGGGCCTGGTCGAGCGCCAGCGGCTGCTGGCCAACGCCCCCCACCTGGTCCAGCCCCTCGCCTTCCTGATCCCGATCTTCGGGCGCGACGGCGTCCTGAACCGCGCCGTCGCCAAGACCTACTCGACCGCCCTGTGGTCCTACGACCTCGTCGGCGGCATGCGGATCGGCACCCGGCACCGGCGCATCGGGCGGGAGGAGGCGGCCCGGCTCCTTCCGACCCTGCGGGCCGACCTCCTGGTCGCCGGCTTCCTGTACTGGGACGCCCGCACCGACGACGCCCGCCTCACCCTGGCGGTGGCCCGGACCGCCGCCGACCACGGCGCCGCCGTCGCCAACCACGCCCCGGTGGCCGAGCTCACCCGGGACGGACGGGGCAAGGTCGACGGGGCGGTCCTGGGACCGTCCGGCGTGGCCGGGGGGCCCGACACCGCCGGGCTGCGGGTGCGCGCCGGTGTGGTCGTCAACGCCTCGGGCGTGTGGGCCGACGAGGTGAGGGGGCTGGGGGAGGGAAGCGATCCCGGCTCCCTTCGCCCGGCCAAGGGGGTGCACATCACCGTGCCCCTGGAGAAGCTGCCGGCCGAGGTGGCCATCGTCCTGCCGGTTCTCGGGGACCGGCGCTCGGTCTTCGTCGTCCCGTGGGGGGGCCACGTGTACGTCGGGACCACCGACACCGACTACGACGGGCCCCTCGACGACCCGAAGTGCACGGCCGAGGACATCGCCTACCTGGTGGCGGCGGTGAACGCCTTCGTGTCGACGCCCATATCGGAGCGGGACGTGGTCGGGACGTGGGCGGGCCTGCGGCCCCTCATCAAGGGCGCCGCCACCGACCGTACCGCCGACCTGTCCCGCCGCCACGACGTGCGCACCTCGGCCCAGGGCCTGGTGACGGTGACGGGCGGGAAGCTCACGACCTACCGCCGCATGGCGGCCGACACCGTCGACGCCGCCCTGGCGCAGCTGGGCCAGAGGGGCCGCCAGCGCCGGCGCAGCCCCACCCGCCGCCTGCGCCTGCACGGGGCCGACGCCCGCCCCGGGTCGGCCGCCGACGACCATCTCCACTCCCGTTTCGGGGGCGAATCCCCCCGCCTCGCCGCCCTCGCCTCCCAGCGGCCCGAGTGGGGGGCGCCGCTGGTGCCGGGCCTCCCCTATCTCGCTGTCGAGGCGGTGTGGGCGGCCCGCGAGGAGATGGCCCTGACCCTCGAGGACGTGCTGGCCCGCCGCACCCGGGCCCTGCTGCTCGACCGGGAGGCCACCGCCCGGGCCGCGCCGGGCGTCGCCGACCTCCTGGCGCCCGAGCTGGGCTGGGACGGGCCCGAGCGGGAGCGCCAGCTCGGCTCCTTCCTCCAGCTGGTCGAGGCCGAGCGGGCCGCCAACCGGGCCCCGGTGTGAGCGCGGCGACCGGGGGCACGGTCCCGGTGCCGCTGCCCGCCGACCTGTCGGGCGGACCCCGCCTCACGGCGGGCTGGATCGCCGCCGACGACCGGCTGGTGGAGCGACTGCGCTCGGTCTGCCCCGTCGACACCGACGCCCGGGAGTGCGCCGAGTGGGGCCGGGACTGGTGGCCGCTGGCCCTGCGCTGGGCGGCGGCGGGCCAGGTGCCGGCCCGGGCGGCGGCGGTGGCCCGGCCGGCCGACACCAGCCACGTGGCGGCGGTGCTGGCGGCCTGCAGCGAGGCCGGGGTGCCGGTCACGCCCGCCGCCGGGCGCAGCGGGGTGTGCGGCGGCAGCATCCCCGTCAGCGGCGGGGTGGTCCTCGACCTGCAGGCCCTGGCCGGCATCCGCGCCGTCGACGACCACTCGCTCCTGGTGACGGTCGGGGCCGGCACCTACGGCCACCACCTCGAGGCCGAGCTGCGCTCCCGCCACGGGGTGACCCTGGGGCACTGGCCCCAGTCGGTCGAGCTGTCGACGGTGGGCGGCTGGCTGGCGTGCCGGTCCGCCGGCCAGTACTCGACCCGCTACGGGAAGATCGAGGACATGGTCGTCGGGCTCGAGGCGGTGACCGCCGACGGCCGGGTGTGGCGCACGGGTGGCCGGGGACCGCGCACCGCGACCGGGCCCGACCTCACCCAGCTGATCGTCGGCTCGGAGGGCACGCTGGCCGTCATCACCGAAGCCGAGCTGCGCGTGCATCCCGTCCCCGCCGCCGAGAGGCGCTCGGCTTGGGCCTTCCCCGACTTCGCGTCGGGGCTCGAGGTGTGCCGGCGGGTGATGCGACGCGGCGCCACCCCCGCCGTCCTCCGTCTGTATGACGCCGTCGAGTCGGCGCGCAGCTTCGAGGTCGAGGGGCGCGCCGTGCTGATCGTGCTCGACGAGGGTGACCCGGTGCTGGTGGACGCCGTCGTCCAGGTGGTGGCCGAGGAGTGCGCCGGCGCGGCCCGGCTCGACGACGGCCTGGTGCAGCGCTGGCTCGACCACCGCAACGACGTCTCCGCCCTCGGCGCCCTGGTGCAGCGGGGCTTCGTGGTCGACACCGCCGAGGTGGCCGGTAGATGGGCGGTGCTGGCCGGGCTGTACGACGACGTGACCACCGCCCTCGGCGCCGTCGACGGCACCCTCGTCGCGTCGGCGCACCAGTCCCACGCCTACAGCGACGGGGCCTGCCTGTACTTCACGTTCGTGGCCCGGCCCCCGGCCGAGGCCGATGCCGATTGGGGGGACCGGTACTACCGGGCGGCGTGGGACGCGGTGATGGGCGCGGTCGTGGCGGCCGGGGCGGCGGTGAGCCACCACCACGGCATCGGCCTTCTGCGCGCCGACGCCCTGCGCCGGTCGCTGGGCCCGACCCACGAGCTCCTCGCCACCCTGAAGGGCGCCCTCGACCCGTCGGGCGTGCTGAACCCGGGAAAGCTCGGCCTGCCTTCCCCCTTCGGATCCCCGGCGT
>DASUHN010000272.1 GCA_036273495.1 Acidimicrobiales bacterium
GGGAGGCTCTCGGCACCCTGCCGGACAACCGGACTCCCACCCGGGCCGACTGGGCCCGGCTCTCGGAGTCGTGGCGGGCGGACCTCGAAGACCGGATCCGCCGGCTCCAGGACCTGCGCGACGAGCTCGACAGCTGCATCGGCTGTGGCTGCCTCTCGATCGACCGGTGCCGGCTGTACAACCCGGACGACGTCCGCGGCAACGAGGGCCCCGGCGCCCGCAAGCTGGTCTGACCAGCCAAACGAGGTCCGGGCGTCTCCGCGGAGACGCGGGGCGACGTGCCCGCCAACCGTCAGCCGGTCGTGGGCACGACCTCGAACTCGAAATCGGTGGCGCGGAACGTGACGGTGAAGTAGCGGAAGAAGGACAACTGGCCGAGGAGCCCCCAGACGTAGGGCCATGGGTCGCAGAAGGCCACCGGCGCCTCCCACGTGTGACCTGCGGCACTGAGCGAGACCGGCAAGAGGGCCGCCTCGGTGACTGACCCGGCCACCTGGAGGGTGCGGGCCTCGGCGGGTGCCAGGTCGAGGGCGGCAGCTTCGGCAATCCAGCGGGGTAGCAGCGTGTTGAGGGACCCACTGTCGACGAGACAGGGGAAGACAGCCTCGTCGAGGTCGGCGACGGTGACGTCCAGGAGGGTTCGGGGCCAGTCCCCGGCGTCCTCGGGCAGCTCCGTGTAGGGGACGATCACGGGGCGGACAGCGACGACCCCGCCTCGGCCGGCGTGGCCGGGACGCGCCACACCCTGGCCCGCAGGTTGTGGCGGCGGAGCCAGGCGAGGACGGCCTGGGGTGATTCGGCGTCGAACAGGATCTCACCGGGAACCTGGGCGACCCAGCGGCCCATGTAGGGGCCGAGCAGCGCCGCCTCGGCGCCTCCCTTCGGGCCCGGGGCAGCCGGCTCCGGCGTGACCGAGGCCGAAGAGCGTCTGTAGACGCCGAATCCGAGACGCCGGAGCACGGCTCGAGCCTGGTGGGTGGTGAAGTCGGCCCGGTCTAGGCCGGTCACGGCACCCATGACCTGCTTGACGGGGTAGCGCCGGCCGGCGACGACCGCGTAGTGGTCCCGGATGGGCTCGGGGTCGACGCGGACCAGGCGCTCCTCGACCTCGCTTGGCGTCAGGTCGAAGTCGATCCCCGCTATCCGCGCTGCGACCACCGCACCTCTCCTCTCTGATCTGTACTTATTACAGTGTACCCGCGACCGAGCAACCGTTGAGGCCTGTAGTTACAACTCTGGCATTTGTCACACCCCCGTCTTACAGTCGAACCCGTGGCGGAGAGCCGGCCCTGGAGAGCGGTCGATCCGGACCTGTTCCGGTTCACGACGACCGACCTCGCGCCGCTCCACGTGGCGGTGATGGCGGCCTTCGAGCAGTCGGCGGTGCTGGCGCCGGCCATGAACCTCGACCAGGTCCGGGCCGCCCTGGCCCGGGCGGGGTGGGACGAGCCCACGGACGACGCCGTCCTGCACCAGACCCTCAAGGCGCTGACCCGGTGGCGCCTGCTCGAGGCCACCCAGGACCACTCGGCCCGGTACGCCACCCCGGAGGAGTTCGAGCGGAAGAACCTGCAGTGGTCCCTCACGCCTCGGGGGGAGGCGGCGGTCGGCGGCCTGCTCCACGCCGTCGAGGCCCTCCGCCACGCCGTCGGGCTGCAGACGGCGGTGCTCGACGCCATCGGGGACGACCTCGGCGTGCTCGCTGAGCTGGCCACCCGGCCCCGCTCGGCTGAGGTGGACGCCCGGATCCACATCCAGCTGGCCCAGATCGAACGGCACCTCACGGCCCTGGTCAACGGCGTCCGCCAGTTCAACGGGCACCTCCAGCGCCTGCTGCGGGAGGACGGCACGGATGACGAGGTCTTCGCCGATGTGAAACGCCGCACGGTGACCTACCTGGAGGAGTACGTGACCGGGGTCGAGCGCCCCCAGCGGCGCCTGGCCTCGGCCATCGAGCGGGTCGAGTCCCTCGGACTGGCGACGGTGTTCGACCGCGCCCTGAGCGGGGCCAACCTCGCGCCCGTTGCCGACGATGATCCCGCGCCGGCGTGGCTGGCGGACCGCGAGAAGCGCTGGCAGGCGCTGCGGGCGTGGTTCGTGCCGGAGGGAGCTTCGCCCGCACAGGTTGTGGGACTGCTCGTAATCGCCCGCACCGCCATCGTGGAGCTGCTGCGGGTCCTCGAGCGGCGTTGGGACAGCCGGCGGCGGTCTGCCTCGATAGCCCATGACTTCCGGGCCTTGGCGCGGTGGTTCGCGGCGGCTCCGGGGGAGCGGGAGGCCCACCGGCTGTTCGCGGCGGCATTCGGATTGTGGCCGGCGCGCCATGCCCACCTGCCTGCGACCGACGGGCAGGCCCGGGCGCCGACGAGCTCGTGGACGGAGACCGAGCCCGTCGAGGTGGCGCCGGCGTTGCGGACCACCGGGAGCCTGTCGAACCGGGGCCGGACCAGTCCGGTGGCCGACCCGCGCCAGGTCCGGGCGGCGCGGCAGCGGGCCCAGGCCGAGGCGCTGGCCGCCCACGACGCGGTGCAGGAGGCACTCACGACCGAAGGGATGGCGCGGCTCTCGAGCTTCGGCCGGCTGCCGGCAGCGGAGTTCGCCGAGCTGCTGATCCTGCTGGCCGCCGGCCTCGAGGCGCCGGTCGGCACGGACGGGACGCGCCGGGCGCTGTCGGCGGACGGACGGGTCGAGGTGGTGCTGTCCGATCCGGGGGACGGCCGACGCGCTGCGCTGACCACCGACGAGGGCGTGCTGCAGGGCCCCGATCTGTTGGTGTCGATCCGACTGGTCGATGACGTCAGCTCCGCGGGCGGCGTGCAGCGCAGCTCGGCGGGCTGCGAAGAGACAGCGGCGGCCGAGATGGACGAGCTCGAGGCCGCCAGTGGCTGAGTCGCGACTCGATCAGGACCTAGCCCGGGAGCGGTCGGTGGCGGTGCGCAGGCTGCTGGCCGCGCCTCTGCTCGACGCTTCCGACGATCCTGACGCCTTCCGGCTCGTGGCGCGGCACGCCTCCTGGCTGACCGAGTACTTCGAGGAGACCTGTGGGTGGGCGCTGACGGTGGACGGGGCGGCGGGGTTCGCCCGGTTGGCCAAGCGCGCCGCGGTGTTGGATGACACCCGACCCCTCCGTCGCTCCCGCGGGGAGAAGGCTCCGTTCGACCGCCGCCGCTACCAACTCCTGTGTCTCGTATGTGCGGAGCTGGTGAGGCACCCGGTGACGACGGTCGGTCTCCTCGCCGCGGCAGTCGCCGGTGACGCTTCACTCGACACCAGCCGCCATGGGGAGCGGACGGCGTTCGTCGACGCCCTCAGGGCGCTGATCGGCTGGGGCGTGCTGGAGGCCACCGCCGGGGATGTCGACGCGTTCATGGACAGCGCGCAAGCCAACGCTCTGCTGACCGCCGACACGGCGCGGCTGCACCGGCTTCTGGTTAGTCCGGCCGCCCCGAGCTCCCTCCTGGCTGACTTGGACTGCGCCGGCGCCGTCGACCGCCTGCTCGACGAGCCGCGTTACGGCACCCGGGCCGAAGATGGGGAGGTCGACGAGAGCGACGAGTCCCGCAACCGCTGGGCCCGCCACCGACTGGGACGTCGGGTGCTCGACGATCCTGTCGTGCATACGGCGGAGCTCGAACCGGCGGAGGCCGCCTACCTGGCCAGCATCAGTGGGCGCCGATGGATCCGGGAGCGGATCGAGGAGGCCGGGTTCGAGCTGGAGGAGCGCTCGGACGGCCTGCTGGCCGTCGACCCGGATGGCATCGCAACCGACATGCAGTTCCCGGCGGCCATGGGGAACGCCCACCAACTGGCCCTCCTTCTCGTCGACCGCCTGGTCACCGAGGGTCCCGATGGCGAACGGGTGCTGGGCCGGCTGACGCCGGGGCAGCTGAAGCAGGAGGTGGATGCGGTCCTGGCCCGCTTCCCCGCCTGGGCGCGCGGCCAACGGGACGAGGGCGGTCCCGAACGGCTGGCCCGCGATGCGGCCGACCTGCTGGCCGCCTTCGGCCTGGTCCGCCGCGAGGACGACGGCACGGTGTGCGCCGGTCCGGCACTGGCACGCTACCGGGCCGGGGAACCGATCGTGCACCGCGCCGCCTCGTTGTTCGACGACGGCACGGCGGAGGAGCCGGCGCTGGAAGGAGCAGGCCCATGACCGACACCCTCACCGTGGTACCGGAGCCGGAGATCGTCTCTCCTTCCGCGCCGCGCTGGCAGCCCACCCGCGCCGGCCTGATCTCGGTGTGGCGGTACTGGGAGGAGACCTTCACCTTCCACCGCGGCCGCCTGCTGCTGCGCGGGCCGAACGGCGCCGGTAAGTCGATGGCCCTGGAGCTGCTGCTCCCGTTCCTCCTGGAGGCCGACTCCTCCCCGGACAGGCTCAGCTCGGCGTCGAAGTCTCGGGGCACCCTCTTCGACCGGGTGATGACCGGCTCGGACGAGTCGAGCCGAACCGGGTTCGCGTGGGTGGAGTTCTCACGGGGGGACGAGGTCTTCACGGTCGGAGCGCGCATCAGGGGGTCGCAGGCCACCCGGCGGGCCGACCCCGACTTCTTCACAACCACGCTGGCCGTGGGACGGGACCTGCACCTGCTCGACGACAACCGAGCCGCCCTCTCCCGCCGAGCGCTGGTCGAGGCCATCGGCTCCACCGGTCGCGTCCACAACTCGGCCGAGGAGCACCGGACCGCGGTCAGGGAGGTCCTCTTCCCCGACTTCACGGCCGACCGTTACAAGTCAGTCGTCGGAGCTCTCCGCGCCCTCCGCAAGGAGAAGCTCTCGCAGAATCTGGATCTGGAGAAGCTGTCGGGCGTCCTGTCCGAGGCCCTGCCCCCGATCGACGACCACGACATCGCCGCCGTGGCCGAGGGCTTCGAGCGCCTCGACCGCCGGAGGGCGGAGCTGGCTGCCCTCGAGTCGGACCTGGCCAACGTGCGCCTGCTGGCCGCCCGCCAGCGCGACTACGCCCGGGCCGTGGTGGTGGGAGCGGCCGCAGCCGTGCGTTCCGCCGAGACCCGGCGCGACGACGTCACCCGGGAGGAGCGCCGGGCCAGGGAGGAGCTGGATGTGGCCCGGGAGAAGGCGGATGCCGCCGGAGCGGAACGCGCGGCCATCGCGGCGCGCGAAGTGGAACTCGGTGTCGAGATCGACGCCCTCAAGGACTCCGATGCCTACAAGCGGGGCGCGGCGCTGGCGGACCTGCGGAGGCAGGCGGAGCGGTTCGCGGAGGTTGCCGAGCGGGACACGCGACTGGCGGAGACACGCTCAGCTGAGCACGCCACCGCGGTGGAGGAGCTCGAGGAGGCCCGGTCGCTCCTGGTGACGGCGTCGGCCAACCAGGAGCTGGCCGAGCGGGAGGTCCGGTGGGCCGCCCAGGGTGCCGGCGCCGACGACGTCGTTTCCGAAGCGCTGTCGGTTGGCGAGCCAGACGACGCCGAGCGCCTGGTTCAGGCATGGGTTGACGCCCGGCGGGCGCGAATCGAGGAGGTGCGCGCCGCCCTCGCCCGCCACGAACGCGCCGTGGTGGAGCGGTCGGTGCACGAGGAGCGGGTGGCTGACGACGAGGGCACCGTGCAGGAGCGCCGGGCGGTACATGACTCGGCGGTGTCGGACCGTGCGGTCGCGGTGTCCGCCTACCGGTTGGCGGTCGAGGACTGGGCCCGCAGCTGCGAGACCATCGGGGCGGAGCGGGTGGCAGCGGCCCTGCCCCAGGCCCCCGAGGTGCCCGGCGAGGTCAGACACGCCGTGGCGGCGTTGACCTCGGAGCTGCAGACCGAGAACGCCCTGGCCAGACGCGAGCTCGAGGCGGAACGCGAGGGCCTGGAGGTCGAGCGGAACGGGTTGTCGGCCGAGCGGGCCCGCTGGGCCGAGCAGCGGCTCCCGGAGCCGGAGGCCCCGGTGTGGCGCAGCGACCGGACATCACTGGCGGGCGCCCCGCTGTGGGCGCTCGTCGATCCCAGGCCGGGAACGCCGGACAGCGAGGTGGACCGCCTCGAGGCGGCGCTGGCCGGCACCGGGCTCCTCGACGCCTGGGTGCAGCCCGACGGAAGCGTGGATCTCGGGCCCGAGCGCGCCGACGTGGTGCTGACCGCCCGCCCGGCTGGCGCGGAAACGCTGGGTTCGCTGGTGGTGCCGTGTGCTCATGAGGGGGTGGAGGACTCCGCGGCGTCCGGATCGGGCGTGCCCACTGCGGTCGTGGCCGAGGTGCTCGCGTCGATCCCGCTGGTCGACACGGCGCTGCCCGTTCCGGCGGGCGCGGACGGCGCCGGTCCCGAGGTGGCCGTTGGCCGCGACGGCACCTACCGCGTGGGGGCGGCAGTCGGGAGGGGCGCCATGCGTCCTGCCTGCCTCCTCGGCGCGCCGGCCCGCGAGCGCCACCGCTTGGCTCGGCTGGAAGAGCTCGACACAGCCATCGCGGCCGTCGACGCCCGGCTGGCGGACGTCGTCCACAGGCGCGTCACTCTGGACGGCCGGCGGTCGGCGGTGACCGCCGAGCTGTCGGCCCTACCGGATCCTGCTCCGGTCAACGAGGCCGAGGAGGCGGTGTCGGTGGCCGCCACCCGCCTGGCCGAGGCCGTGTCCCGCCTCGACGCCGCCCGGTCGGCCCTGCGGGACGCCGAGGAGAGGGTCCGCAACGCCCTGCGGGAGCTCACAGTCCTGGCGGCCCGCCATGCTCTCCCGACCGACGCCGAGGGCCTGGCGGCGGTGGACGCCGCGCTGTCGGCCGCGGCCGGGGCCGTCGTTGCCTGGGGCCGGCGCCGGCGGGAGCTGCTCAGAGCCGAGCGCGACGAGGTGAAGGCCGGGGGCGCGGCCAACCGGGCGGAGGATGCGGCTCAGCTCGCGGCCCGCGCCGCAGCGGCGTCCCGGCAGGAGGCCGACGAGCTGGCCGGCCGGGTGGCGGCGCTGGAGTCGTCGGTCGGGGTGGACTTCGGAGAGCTCCTGGCCCGGATCACACGCTTGGACCAGGACAGGGGCGCGGCCCGAGGTCGGGAGAGGGAGTTGGGCCAGCTGATCCCCGCATTGGAACGGAAGGTCGGGGAGCTGGAGAGCACTGTGAAGACGGCGGCCGACGAGCGGGGGCGCGCCGAGGACCAGCGCGAGGTGGCACACCGTCGGCTGGTGTCGGCGCTCGACGACCTGGGCACCGACGCCGATATCCAACCCGAGGGCAGGTTGGAGACCGGTTCGGCGGTGCTGGGCTTCGCCCGTTCGGTGGCGGTCGAGCACCAGGACACCAACAGCGATCCCGCCACAATCGAGCGCCTCTCCGAGCGGGTCAGGGAGCGGGTGCACCAGGCCCAGGCGGCTCTCGGCGCCCGCGTGGACGTCGACCGGCACTACGTCGACGATGGCCAGTGGTGGGTTCTGCGCACGACCGTCCGTGGGATGCGACTCACGGCCGGGGACCTGACCACGGCACTGGCCGGCGAGCTGGAGCAGGGCAGGGCGGAGCTGGCCGCCGAGGAGGAGCAGCTCTTCGAGCAGACCCTGGCCGGGAGCGTCCGCCGGGCCCTGGCCGACCGCATCCGTCAGGCGAACGATCTGGTCGACGCCATCAACGCCCAACTGGGATCGGTGCGGACCCAGGCCGGCGGGGTGCAGGTCCGGCTCCGCTGGGATGTCGATCCCGAGCAGCTCGACGCCGTCAAGGCGGCTCGATCGCTGCTCCTGCGCGATCCCGCCGACCTCTCGGACGCCGAGCGCGATTCCCTGCAGGCGTTCGTGCGGGCCCGCGTCGACCAGGCCCGCATGGAGCTGGAAGCCAACGCGCCGTGGGAGGCCCGTCTCCGCGAGACGCTCGACTACCGGTCGTGGCACCGCTTCACCCTGCAGGTGGGACACCGGGACTGGGAGGGCTTCCAGCCCGCCACGCTCAAGAGGTTGCAGAGACTCTCCACGGGGGAGCGCTCGATTGCGCTCCACCTGCCGATGATCGCTTCGGTCGCCGCCCACTACACGGGCCCGGACGGCCGGCCGTCGCAGTGCCCGCGGTTGATCCTGCTGGACGAGCTGTTTGCCGGAGTGGACAGCGCCAACCGGGCCCAGCTGTTCGGCACGTTCACCGCATGGGACCTCGACGCCGTCCTCACCAGCGACAGCGAGTGGTGCAAGTACGCCACGCTGGACGGCATCGCCATCCACCACCTGCACCCGCCGACGGGTACGGAGCCGGTGACCTCGACCCGCTTCACATGGGACGGCCGGGTGCAGAGAGTCGATCCCGACGCGGCCTGACGGTCCCGGCGGCGTGACCGAGGGAGCGGCTGTTCGTCTGGGCCGGGCCGATCTCGGCCCCATCGTCGACGAGCTGGCCCGGCGCATGTCGGAGGGTCCGATGCCGGTGACGCTGGCGTTGAGCGGTCTTCCCGATTCGACGCGCCAGGCCCTGGCCGATCTCCTCGGATCGGACCGCCTCCCCGCGGCCCGACGGCGGCTCCCGGTTGAACGACTGCTCACCGCGCTCGGCATCGGTACCACCGACGAGCTGCGTACGGTGGTCGAGGGCCTGCGCGGTCCGCTTCCCGACCGGCGGGCCGCGCGATCGCAGGACCGTGCGGATCGTGATGCCCTCTGGACATGGCTGGCACAGCGAGCCGCCCATCTCCGACTCTCTTCCTCAGACCCCTCCCGCATGGCCGGTTGGGTCGAAGCCCAGCGGCTGCGAGGCGCACGAGGCGGGGTGACGGTGCACAGGCGCCGCCTTGAGCGCGCCCTGGCCGTTCTGGACTCATTACCCGGTGACGGAGTGCCACTGTCGTCCCTGGCAGCCGACTATGCCGACGGCCCCCACGCCCTGGACCACGGCACGCTCCTGGCCGCCATCGTGCTGGAGGGGATCGCGACCGCCGGCGGGTCGCCGCGACCTACCAACGCAGAGGAGACCAGGATGATGTGGGAGTCGGTCGGAGTGGCCCCCGACCCGCACTCCTCCACCGTCATCGCGCTGGGGCTCCCTGCCGACTCCACCACCCCCCTCGGTCACTGGATCGCCGAGGTCGCTGCCGTCTCGGAACCGGTGGTCCTCAGCCTGGCGCACCTGCGGCGCTGGCCGGTCCGGGCGCAGAGTCCCGAGAGTCCCGTCTTCGTCGTCGAGAACCCGGCCGTCGTGGCCGAGCTGGCGGGCGGGGGCAGCGGCCCTCCGGATCTGGGCCGGCCGGTCCTCGTCTGCAGCTCGGGCCGGCCGAACGTCGCGGTCGTCACTCTCCTGCGCCAGCTCTCGGCCGCCGGCGCGCCCGTCCTGCAGCATGCCGACTTCGATCCGGCCGGCGTGGCCATCACCGCGTGGTTGGCCGAGCGAGCAGGTGCCACGCCGTGGCGGATGGGGGCGCCCGACTACCTGTCGGGGCTGTCGGGGATGCGGGACCGGCCCCCCCTCAAGGCTGCGGTGCCGCCGACGCCGTGGGACCCGGCCCTCCAACAGGTCATGACGCAGCATGGAGTCGCTGTCTACGAGGAGGACGTGCGCTCTCAACTGCTGGCGTTCATTCGTGACTCAGTCGGCTGAAAGGCCGCTTCCATTCCGAAAATCGATCGCCATCGTGTCCGCTTGGCCCTAACGCCGGCCTTCTCACGGCGCAGGCTGTTGTCGATTCAGGCGAGGCGCTGTCCCTCACGGGGTTTCCCGTAACTCGAGGGTCTCCTCGGGCGACCCTTCCGGTGGTGCCCGGAATGCGGGGTTCAGCTCATGCCGTAGGGTGCGAGGGTGTCCGAGATGAACGACTTCAACACCAAGATCATCGACGAGTTCCGGGCCAACGCCGGCAAGGTGGGCGGCGGCTTCGACGGGGCGCCGATGATCCTCGTGCACCACAAGGGCGCCCGCACGGCCACCGAGCGGGTGAGCCCGCTCGTCTACCAGCCCGTAGGGGACAACTTCGCCATCTTCGCCAGCAAGGGCGGGGCCCCGACGGCCCCGGACTGGTACCGCAACGTGCTGGCCCATCCCGACATCGAGGTGGAGGTCGGCACCGACACCATTCCCGTGCGGGCGCGGGAGCTGAAGGGCCAGGAGCGGTCCCCGATCTGGGAGAAGCAGAAGAAGCTGATGCCCGGCTTCGCCGAGTACGAGGAGAAGACCAAGGGGATCCGCGAGATCCCGGTCGTCCTGCTCGAGAGGCGCTGACCGGCCGGCTCAGGCCAGCCAGCCCGTGACCGCCTCGATCAGCTCCCCCGCCAGCCACCAATGCTCGGGCCGGCCCGGGCGCCGGCGGGCCGGCTCGTAGGGCCGGACGATTCCCGCCTCGGCCAGCTCGACCAGAGCACGCCGCGCCGTGCGTTCGCTCACCTCCAGCTCCACCGCCACCACCGACGAGGAGACCACGGGGCGGGCAGGCAGCAGGTCGACCAGCCGCGGGGCCAGGGCGTCGCGGCGCAACCCGGACAGGCGGGCCTTCCAATCCTCGATGAGCCGGTCGAGGGAATCGAGCACGGTCGCAGTGGCCTCCGCCGACCGGCACACCACCCCGGCGAACCACCCCACCCACCGGTCGACCTGGCCGGCCCGGAAGTCGTAGAGCCCGGCCAGGTAGCCGCCGACGTCGCGGGAGATAAGCACGCTCACCGGCGGCGGGACCGGTGTGCCCGTGCGCCGCGACAACGTCCACGAGACGAGTAGCCGTCCCACCCGGCCGTTGCCGTCCCCGTAGGGGTGAATGGACTCGAACTGGGCGTGCAGCGCCGCCGCCTGGGTCACGGGGTCCGGCGCACCCAGATTGGCGGAGGCCACCAGGTCGTCCATCAGCCCGGGCACCAGCTCGGGTGGGGGCGGCACGAAGGCGGCGTCGAGCGGCGAGGTCCCCCCGACCCATCCCTGGGCCGAGCGGTACGCCCCGACCAGGGCGGGGTCGAGACCACTGCTCCGCATCAGGCGGCGGTGCCACTCGTGGAGGAGGTCGACGGACAGGTCGGAGGTGGCGGCGTCGGCCAGGGCCCGGCCGACGACGGCCAGGTTGTCCGCCACCCATGACGCCGTCTCGTCGGCCCCGGCGCCGTCGAGCTCGGCGGCCGCCAGCTCGGCCAGCGGCACCCGGAGCCCCTCGATGGTGGACGAGGCCAGGCCCTCGGCCCGGAGGAGGAGCCGGGCCACCGGCTCCCCGAGGGAGGGCAGCGTCCGGCTGGCGGCGCCGACCAGGGCCACCGCCTCCCCGGTCCGGCGGGCCGTGGCCGGGCTCAGGTCCAGCCGCCGGTTGGCCAGGGGGGCCGGCACCCACGCCCGGGCCCGGCGCCCCCGCCAGGTGATCGGCACCTCCTCCCCCGGTTCCCCGCCCCCGGACCCCGACCCGGGGTCCGCCGCCGAGGTGTCCGGATCCGGTACCATTACGGACAGATGTTACTACAAGTGTCCGTTACTCGCCCGGTATGGGGGCGGATCCTGGCCGTCCTGGCGATGGGCATCCTGGCCGCCGATCTCTACGGCGTGACGACGGTGTCCGGCGGCCAGACGGTGGCCGTCCGGACGACAACGGGGGCGCCGGTCCCCGCCGGGAGCACCCG
>DASUHN010000273.1 GCA_036273495.1 Acidimicrobiales bacterium
GTGACGCGCAGCGCCGGGGCAGGTCGGCAAAGGGATACCGGCCGCCTGCGATCAGGTCGAGGGCGGCCCGGTAGGCGGGGGCGTCGACGCCGAGGGCGCCCAGGATGCGGAGCTCCTTGTAGACGATGAGATCGGGCCAGAAGCCGGGGGTGTCGGCCGACCCGCGGGTGCCGGCCAGGACGACGGTCCCGCCGGTGCGGACCACGGCCACCGCCTGACCCAGGGCCCCGGGCGCCTTGGCGGTGACGTCCACGACGACGTCGGCGCCGCCTCCGGTCGCGGCCCGGAGTGCCGCCGCCGGGTCGGTCGTCGCGACATCGACGGCCAGATCGGCGCCGAAGGCGGCCGCCAGGTTCAGCCGTTCGTCGTCGTGGGGACCGACTCCGGTGACCATCACGAAGGCGGCGCCCGCGTCCTTGGCCGCGGCGCAGGCCGACAGCCCGCGCACCCCCGGGCCGAGCACGGCCACGACGTCACCCGTTCGGGTCCCGGGAAGGGTCACCGCCCACCGGATTCCCGCACCCACGGGATTGAACAGGGTCGCCACCACCGGGTCGAGTCCGGCGGGCACCGGGAGCACCATGCTGTCGGGGGCCAGGTACTGGTGGGTGCCGTAGCCGCCCCACAGGCCGGGCGGCTTCTCGACCGCGATGAAGCCGTACATGTCGCGGGGACCGTGGCGCTCGCACCGGCGGTACGTCCCGGAGGCGCACGCCGCGCAGGTGCGGCAGGACTGGAAGACCTCGACCGCCACGCGGTCCCCCTCTCGGACGCCCCACCGGTCGGCGGCGCGTGATCCGACGGCCTCGATCGTCCCCACTGACTCGTGGCCGGGGACGAAGGCGTATCCGGCGGGCAGGGTTCCGGTGTACTGCTCGTGGTCCGTGCCGCACAGCCCACACGCCTCGATGCGCAGGAGGCCGTCGTCCTCCCCTATCTGCGGCAGGGGGATGGTGCGCGGCACCAGCCGGCGCGGCTCTTCCAGCACCAGCGTCCGGCCGACGGTCGCTCCACTCACCGGTCAATAATGCTCGATGGCATTGAGCGAGGACGAGCAGCGGGCCCGCCGCCGGGCGGTCCCGGAGATCATGACCAGGACCCCGTACCTGGCGAGCCTGGGGCTCGTGTTCGAGCGCTATGAGCCTGACGACGTCCGGATCCGACTGCCGTTCCGGGAGGATCTGACCAACGACAACACCTACTACCACGGGGGCGTGATCGCGGCCGTGATCGACACCGCCGGGGCGGCGGCGGCCTGGTCCAACCACGACTTCGACAAGGGCGCCCGGGCGTCGACCGTCTCCATGTCGATCCAGTACGTCGGGGCGTGCAAGCGATCGGATCTGGTTTCCCACGCCCGCGCCGTCCGGCGGGGGCGGGAGCTGACCTTCACCGAGATCACCGCCACCGACGCCGCCGGCGCCGTCGTGGCCCACGCCATCCAGACCTACCGCATCGTGTGAGCGGCCGCCAGGTGGCTAGGTGGCGCTGGTGAGGGCGGAGTCAATCCCGGGACGGGGGCTGCCCAGCCCGGTGACGGTGTCATAACCGACGGTGGGGCTGCAGATGGAGCCGCAGGCACCGTTGGCCGCCCCGGTCGTGACATCCGCCAGGCCGGAGGTGAGCCCGTACAGGTCCAGGCCGGTCTGGTAGGTCGACTTGGTCGAGTTCCACGCCGCCAGCGGGGCCTTGCTCTTGGACTTCCGCAGCTGGTCGGCGGCGGCGATGATCGCCGACCACTGGGGGGCCCCGGCGCTGGTGCCGCCCATCTGGAACCAGCCGCTCATCCCGTTGTAGGCGGTGGAGTCGTAGACGGCGAAGCCGGTGGACGGATCGGCGTCGTAGCTCACGTCCGGGATCGCCCGCCCGGTGGCGATCACCTTGGCCTGGTAGGCGGGCTTGGCCTCGTAGATGCTCACGCCACCGCCGGAGCCGCTCCATGCCGCCTCGGAGGCGACGCTGACCAGCCCGGTCGAGCCGGTCGAGAGGTTGAGGGTCGTGCCCCCCACCGCCACGACGTAGGGGCTGTAGGCCGGATAACCGCCGGGATAGCCGGCGTCACCCGTGGAGAACACGCACACCGCTTTGGTGAGCTTGCAGTGGGAGTCCAAGGTGGTCTCTCCCGAGACTTCGCCCGACGTTCCCCAGCTGTTGCTGATGACCACCACTCCGGACTGCTTGGCGGCGTAGTCGATGGCCGTGTCGAGGTTGGTGAGGCTGCTCGAGCTCGCCTCGACCAGCAGGATCCCGGCCGACGGGGCCACGGCGTGCGCCCACTCGACGTCCAGCGAGATCTCGAGGGACCAACCGGCGTCGGTCGCGGGGAGACTGCTGGTGCTGCCCGTCTGGCTGACCCTCTTGAACGAGGTCGGCGACGACAGGCCGAACTGCTTGTCGAAGGCGGCCAGGTCGGTGGAGATGGTCGGATCGTTGTAGGCGTCGACGATGGCGATGGTCTGGCTGCTGCCGGTCCCCGTCAGGCCGAGGTACTTCTTGATGGTGGCCGGCGTGTAGCCGCTCGGGGTCGAGGAGGTCACCATCGGCGCCCCGTTGACGTCGTAGCCGAGCACCCGGAGGCTCAAGGGATGGTGGGCGTCCCCGCTGTGCCCGGGGGGGTCGACCTCGATGGCACCGGGGCCGTGGGGCTTGGGGGCCGGCCGGGTCGTGAGGGTCGTCGGCTGCGTCTTCAGCGTCGTCAGAGTCGTCGGCTGGGCGCCAGCAACCGTCGGCTGGGCCGCGGTCGTGGTCGGGCCCGGATGGGCGGGCGGGACCGGCTTCGGCTTGGTGGCGGCCGACGCCACCCCCTGGAGTTGGCCGGCGGTCACGAGCACCAGCGCGAGCGAGCCCGCGGTGGCAAGCGTCGCCCTCCTCCCCCGACCTGCCCGGTTCCGGCTGCGTCCTGGCGCCGCCCCGGCCCTCGATCCCGTGGTTCCGTCCACGATTCCTCCAGATGATGAGTCGTCATTGACTCGTTGTTGGGAATTACCACTTACAGTGATGGTAAGAACTCTCAGTGTCTAGGTAGATTCTGCGAATGACGCATCCCGGTAAGCGGGTGAATGGTCATTCCGGGCTATCCGGGGACCGAGAGACCGAGTGACCACTCGGTCCCTCGGGTCACCCACCCGCGGGGATCTCAGGCGGGCACGCGGTGGCGGCCGGCGTCGGCGGCCAGCAGCTGGGTCATGAAGTGGGCCGGCACGGGGCGGCTGAAGAAGAAGCCCTGGCCGACCATGCACGGGAGGTCCTGCAGCTGCAGGTACTGGTGCTCCTCCTCGATCCCCTCCGCCACCACGCCGAGGCCGAGGGTCTGGCTGAGTCGGGTGATGGCGTGGACCATGTCGAGGCCCTCGGAGTTCTCCGTCATCTGGTCCATGAACGGCTTGGGGATCTTGACCATGTCGATCGGGAGCCGGCGGATCTGGGCCAGCGACGAGTAGCCGGTGCCGAAGTCGTCCATGGCGATCTGCACGCCGAGCGCCTTCAGCTCCTTGAGCCGCCCGATCACCTCCTCGAGGTTGCCCATGGCCATGGTCTCGGTGATCTCGAGGATCAGGGCCTCCGGGGGGAGGCCGGCCTCGGTCAGGGCGTGGCGGACGTCGTCGAGGAGATCGTCGTCCTCCAACTGGCGGGCCGAGAGGTTGACGCTGACGCACAGCGCGGGATTGAAATAGCGCCACGCCGCCGCGTCCCGGCAGGCGTTGACGAGCACGTGGCGGCCGAGGCCGACGATGGCGCCGGTCTCCTCGGCCAGCGGGATGAACTCCTCCGGCGTGACCAGGCCGGCCCAGGGGTGGTTCCAGCGCACGAGGGCCTCGACGGCCACGACCTCCCGGGTCCGCAGGTCGACCATGGTCTGGTAGTGGTTCTCGAACTCGTCGTGGTCGGCGGCCCGCTTGAGGTCCTGCTTCAGCTGGTGGCGCAGCATGACGGCGGCGCTCATCTCCGGCTGGAAGAACTCGTAGCAGCCCTTGCCGTTGCGCTTGGCCGTGTACATGGCGATGTCGGCGTTGCGCATGAACTCGTCCGCATCGGCGCTGTGGTGGTCGATGACCGCCACCCCGACGCTGGTCTGGATGGACACGGACCGGTCCTCGATCTCGATGGGGGCCCGGACGGCCGACAGCACGCGAATGGCCACCCGGGCCGCCTCCTCGTTGCCGACGCCCTCGAGGAGGATGGCGAACTCGTCGCCTCCCAGCCGGGCCGCCAGGTCCTGGACCCGGGCGCACTGGCCGATCCGCTCCCCGACGACGGTCAGCAGCCTGTCCCCGGCGGCGTGGCCGAGGGTGTCGTTCACCGTCTTGAAGTCGTCGAGGTCGATGAACAGCACCGCCAGGCCGGGAGTGCCCCGGTCGATGGACTCCTGGAGCCGGGTGCGGAACAGGGCACGGTTGGCCAGCGTGGTCAGAGGATCGTGGAAGGCCTTGTAGCTGAGCTGGCGCTCCAGCTCCCGCAGCTGGGTGATCGAGCGCTCCAGGTCCCCGTTCTCGAGGGTAAGGGTCACGTGGTTGGCGAGGGTCTGGAACAGCCGCAGGTGGTCGCGGTTGAACGGGCTCACCACGCCCTTGGGATTGGAGGCCACCAGGGCGCCGAGGGGGCGCTCCTCGCCGGCCAGCCGGGCCACCATGGCGTTGCCGCTCAGACCCTCGACCCCACTGCGGGCGTCGAGGATCACGCCGGGGGACTCCGCCGCCGCCTCGATCGCCATGCGGGTCAGCGGGGACTCGGTGGAGACCATCACCTCGGGCTCGGGCGTGAGACCGACGGTGGTCCGCACCAGCCGCTGGCCCTCGTCCCCGGCAAACATCACGATCTCCGCCACGTCGGCATGGAACATGGCCCGGGCGTGCTCGAGCAGCTCGACGAAGATCTCGTCGAGGTCGCGCGAGCTCTGGGTCACCTGCGAGGCGCGGAAGAGGAACTCGAGGCTGTCCCGGCGGGCCCGCTCTCCGGCGTAGGCCTGGTAGGCCACGACCAGGACCGCGGTCAGCACGACCAGCGGGGCCACCAGGTACAGCTTGGTCGCCAGCAGCGAAGCGGCGATCACCCCGAGGTTGGTCGTGGTGAACGTGGCCGCCAGCCCGAGGGCGAAGGTCTCCGCCGCCTGGCGCACCTGCACCCGGGCCTGGGACAGAACGATGGCGCCGACGATGTTGGCCAGGGCCACTGCGGCGCACGTCACGGCGGCGAGAAGGGCGACGCCCCATCCCACGGCGCCGGTCGGATCATGTCCGTCGACCAGGGCGTGGAACACGACCAGCGCCAGCACCGTCTGCAGCGCCAGGTTGGACAGGTTGAACGCCAGCTTCACCGGGGCCTGGCGCCGGTGGAAGACCAGGGCCATCGCCGCCCCCACCACCTGGGCCAGGATGAGCCCGGTCGGCGTGGCGAAGATCAGGCCGAGCACCAGTGGGAGCTCGTTCACCGAGATCGAGTGGGCCTCGGCGCGGAAGCGCAGGTGGATCACCTGGATCTCGACCACGCAGAACGCCACCGCCAGGATCGGCCAGGCGAGGTGCAGGGACTGGCCGCCGAAGGCGTGGAGATGGCGGACGCCGAGCACGTAGCCGGCGGCCGCCACTCCGGACAGGAACAGGTTCAGCAGCCATACGGGGGAGACGCCAGCGGCCCGCCCCGCCGCCCGCCTCACTGCCAGACCACCGAGGACCAGAACTCGTCGGCCCAGGAGGACGCCGACCAGGTGTGGCCCGACCACGTGTGCCCCGACCAGGTGTGGCCCGACCACGTGTGCCCCGACCAGTCGTCGCTCGACCAGGTGTGGCCGGCCCAGTCGCCGCTCGACCAGGTGTGGCCCGACCAAGTGTGCCCGGACGTGGCGTCGGGCGAGGTGCTGGTATCGCCGGCGCTGACGCCGGCCGAGCTGACCCCTGCGGCCCCGGCGTCGGTCCCGCCTGCCCCGGCCCCGCTGCCGCTCGTGGCGGAGCTGTCGTCGGTGCCGGCGCTGAAGGCGAGGGTGGCCCAGCCGGTGCCCGCCGCCTCGGCCTGGGCCAGGGCGGAGGTGCTCACCGGGTTGCCGAAGATGTCGAGCTCACCCGAGAGCTGCGAACCGCTGGAGTCGACCAGCCCGCCGTCGGGGCGGTCGGCCTGGAGCGAACCGGTCCCGTTGGCCCGCGACCGGGGCTGGTTCCAGTTGTCGACCTTCTTGTTCACGGCCTTTGTCAGGTCGATCTCACCGTTGCCCTGGGAGCCGGGGTCGGCCTTGTCCAGGTGGTCGGTGGCGTGCATCAGGGCGTTCTTGACCTGGTCGGGGGTGGCGTCGGGGTGCTGGGAGATGATCAGCGCCGCGGCGCCGGACACCACCGCCGCGGCCTGGGACGTCCCGGAGCCCCGCATCAGTCGGTCGTCGACCGCCCCGGTCGAGGCGAAGCCCTGGTCGATCCACGAGCCGGGGTCCCGGAGGCTGGCGATGTGCTCGCCCGGGGCCACCAGGTCGGGCTTGCGGTCCGCGTCCTTGCCCACGCCCTGGGTCGAGGAGAAGACCGACACCGTGTCGTCCTTCACCGTCGTGGCCGTCCCGTTGGTGTCGGCTGCGCCCACCGCCAGGACCATCGGGTCGTAGGCGGGGTCCTGTAGGCCGCTGCCGCGGTCCTTCTTGCCCGTCTTGCCCGTGCCGTCGTTGCCGGCCGCCACCACCACCACGATCCCGTGGGCCCACGCCTGCTCGACGGCGTAGGCGAGGGGGTCGACGAGGTACGACTGCGACGGGTCGATTCCGACCGACAGGTTGATGACCCGGATGTTCATGCCGGGGTCGTCCTTGTGGGCCAGGACCCAGTCGATGGCGGCGATCAGCTGGGTGACGTCGGTGTCCCCGTAGGCGTCGGCCACCTTCACCGACACGATGTGGGCGCCGGGCGCCATGCCGACGAAGTCGGTCTTGTCACCCACGTAGGGCGAGGTGGCCGTGGCGTCCCGGCCGGCGATGATGCCCGCCATGTGGGTGCCGTGGCCGAACGAGTCGACGTTGGTGAGGTTGGAGGCCTGCGACTCGATCGACAGGTCGGGCCCGTAGACCACGTTGCCGGAGTTAAGGCCGTCGACCGGCGAGACGCCGGAGTCGATGAGGGCCACGCCGACGCCCTGGCCGGTGTATCCGGCCTTCCAGTACGCCTGGGCCCCGCTGCCGAGGGTGACGTTGTACATCGAGTAGCCGTCGGCGTCGGCGTCGTAGTCCGCCGGGAGGCTCAGGAGGTGGGCACTGGAGTTTGCCGACCCTGCGCCCACGCCCGTTGCGTGGGCGAAAGCGGGCCGGGCGCCGGCGGCCTGGGCGGCGCCGGCGGTGAGAAGGGTGACGGCGGCTGCGCCGGCGGTGAGCCGGGCCGCCCTGCGGGTGAGGCGGTTCACTTGCCGCGACCGCCCTCGGGACCCCCGACCAGCCAGTTGATGCCCCGCCGGTCTCTCGTCCTGAGTGGCCTAGTCGCGTCCATAACGCACCTCCGCTTGGCGCCCGCCGTCCATGTGCGGGCAGTGCGGCCAGTGTGCGGGTCACCACGTAGAGTGGTCAAGGTCCCGGAAGGAGGTTAGGCGGCTAGGACTTTTGGCCCCTCCTGGTCCCGGTCCTCCCGCCGGGAGGCGGCCGGGGAGCCGGCCAGGCGCACCGCCCCCCACCCGATGGCGGCGGCCCCGGCCACCTCCAGCACGAGCCAGGCGCCGGTCCGGACGTGCTCGTGGTAGAGGGCCATTCCCCACACGATGCCGACCAGCGGGTCGGAGAGGGTTAGGGCGGGCTGGGCCGCCACCAGCCTCCCGGCCTGGAAGGCGTTCTGGACGAGGAACATCGAACCCGCCCCGAAGGCCACCATGACCCAGGTCTGCCAGGCCGTGAGGGCCCCGGTGATGCCGCCGGACAGGGCGTGGTCCATGGCCTTCATCAGGGCGGCGGTCACCCCGAAGCCGATCCCGGCCGCCAGGGCATAGGCGGTGGCCCGGGCCCCGGCCGAGCCGTGCCTCTCGCCTGCCTCCGGCTGGTCATGCCCACCTCCGGCCGCCGGCCGGCCATGCCGACCTCCGGCCTCCGGCCGGCCATGCCGACCTCCGGCCTCCGGCCGGATCCGGCTGCCCGCCGCCACCAGCAGGGCCATCGCCCCGGCCGCGGCCCCGATCCCGAGGGCCCACCCGATGGCGTCGATCCCGGCCGGGCTGCCCCCGGTGGGCGACGCCGCCAGGGTGAGGGCGCCCAGTCCGGCCGTCATCGCCCCGACCGCCGACCACTCGCGCCGGCCCAGGTCGTTGCCGAAGGCCCGGGCCGCGATCAGGAGGGTCATCGGCAGCTCGAGGACCAGGATGGGCTGGACCATCGACAGCTGCCCGACGCCGAGGGCGGCGGCCTGGAGCAGGAAGCTGGCCGCGGTCGTCCCCATGGCCGCCAGCCAGAGGGGCTGGCGGACGAGCCGGGCCACCAGCTCCCAGCGCATGGCCGCCCGGTCGGGCTGGTCCCGGTTCACCCTCCGCTCCAGGACCGAGGCGGAGGCGTTGGCGGCGGCGGCGAGGACGGCGAGGGCGGCGGCGAGGGGCCTCATGGGAGGGGTGGCTTCGCCCGGGGGGTGGGGCCAGTCGCCATGGTCGAGGCTTTCCCCATCTCCTGCCAGGACTAGCCTCGCCCCCTTCGGCCCTGGCGAGCGTCCCGGGCCCGGGGGAGGGATCGTGTCCGACAAGCCCAGCTATCTGGGGCTCCTCAATGCCGTCTCGCTGGCGGAGTCCCGGGCCCACTGCTACCTGACCGAGTGGGCCGCGGTGACGCCGAGCTCAGACGTGCGCCGGGTGCTCCTGACCGTGGCCGCCCGGGAGGGTGAGCACGGGATGAGCTTTGCCAAGCGGATCAACGAGCTCGGCTACGAGCTGCGCCCCAAGGACGACCCGAACTTCGAGAAGGCCCTCGACATCGTGCGCTCCGCCTGCTCGGACCTGGAGAAGATGGAGGCCCTCGGGCTGCAGAAGCTGGACAGTGGGGACCAACCGGACATCTTCGACGGGTTCTTCAAGGACCACTCCATCGACATCCGCACCGGGGAGATGCTGGGGCGCTACATCGCCGAGGAGCGCGACAGCGCCCGGCTGCTGCGCAGCTGCTACGAGCAGCTGAGGGCCGCCGCCGCCGTGAACGGCAACGGCTCCGCCAAGGGCGCCAAGGGTGCCGACAAGGCCGACCGGGCCACGGCCAGGCAGCTGGCGGCTCTGGACTCCAAGGTCGACGCCATCTGCGAGGCCGTCACCGAGCTGCGCCGGATCGTCACCAGCCAGGCGGCGCCGGTCGCCTGACCGGGAGCGCTCAGGCGCTCCAGCTGTCCCAGTGCACGATGCCCTCGACGGCCGGGCGCGCCGCGACCTTGAACTCGGTTCCCTTGGTGTAGGCCACGGGTAGCAGGGCCACCTGCATCACGTCGTCGGGGACGCCGAGCATCTCGGCCGCTTCCTTCTCCCCCCCGAGGTGCAGGGTGGTGAGCACCGAGCCGAGGCCGCGGGAGCGCAGGGCCAGCTGGAAGCTCCACACCGCCGGGAAGATGCCCCCGAGCATCGAGCACCACATCATCGACGGCGCCCCTTCGGGCAGCCGGCCCTGGAGGCACGGGATCACGTGCACCGGCACCCGCTCGAGGTTCTCGGCCAGCCACAGCGCCGACTCGTACACATGGTGGGTCTGGATATCCCCGTCGGTGATGTTGCCGGCCGCCGCCTTCAGGTATCCCATCCCGACCTGGCGGTAGATGTCGGCCAGGACCTTGCGCTTGGCGGCGTCGGTGACGATCAGCCAGCGCCAGGTCTGCGAGTTCGACGGGGTCGGCGCCTGCTGGGACAGGCGGATGCACTCGAGCAGCACCTCGCGCCCGACGGGGCGGTCGAGGTCGAGGCGCTTGCGCACCGCCCGGGTCGTGGACAGCAGGAGGTCGGTCTGGGCCAGCTCGAACGGCGACCCGGCGGCGGTCTGGGAAGTCACGGGCGGAACCTACTGCGCCGTGCCACGCTCGCGACGTGCTCGAGGCCCGCGACCTGAGCGTGGAGGTCGGTGGCGTTCTCACCCTGGAGGACGCCGGCTTCACGGTGCGCGCCGGGGACAAGGTCGGCCTGGTCGGGCGCAACGGCGCCGGGAAGACCAGCCTCCTGCGCGTCCTGGCCGGGGATGACCCGCCCGCCGCCGGGCGGGTGCTGCGCCAGGGGGCGCTGGGCTTCCTGCCCCAGGACCCCCGCCCCCGCGGCTCCGGGGTGGATGCCACCGCCCTGTCCCATGTCCTGTCCGGCCGTGGCCTCGACGCCGACCAGCGCCGCCTCGAGAAGTTGCGGACGCGGGTCGAGGAGACGCCCTCCGCCGAGAACGTGGCCCGCTTCTCGCGCGCCGAGGAGCGCTTCAACCTCGACGGGGGCTACGCGGCCGAGTCCGAGGTGCGCCGCATATGCGCCGGGCTGGGCCTCGGCCGGGACCGCCTCGACCTTCCCCTGCCCGTGCTGTCGGGTGGGGAGCGCCGGCGGGTGGAGCTGGGGCGGATCCTGTTCGCCGGGAGCGACCTTCTTCTCCTCGACGAGCCCACCAACCATTTGGACACCGACGCCAAGGGCTGGCTGATGTCGTTCCTGCGCAGCTACCGCGGTGCCCTCCTGGTGGTCAGCCACGACCTGGCGCTGCTCGACGAGGCCATCACGCGCGTCCTGCACCTCGACGACGCCCGTCTCGTCGATTACAAGGGCACCTACAGCCAGTACCGCCAGGCGCGCACCGCCGACGAGGCGCGGCTGTCCCGGACGGCGGCCCACCAGGCGGCCGAGATCCACCGGCTGTCCAGCCTGGCCGACTCGATGCGCCACTCCACCGCCAAGCGGGCCCGCCAGGCCAAGTCGCTCGATCACCGCGTCGACCGCCTGCGCGACGCGGCAGTGACCGGTCCCAAGCGGGAGCGCCGCCACCACATCCGCCTGCCCGTCCCGCCGCGCGCCCCGCGTGTCGTGATCGAGGTGTCGGGGCTGACGAAGTCCTACGGCGGGCCGGTGGTGTTCGAGGAGATCGACTTTGCCGTGGAGCGCGGCGGGCGTCTGTTGATCATGGGGCTCAACGGGGCGGGCAAGACCTCGCTGCTGCGCGTGCTGGCCGGTGAGTCCGAGCCCGACTCCGGCCAGGTCGACCTCGGTCCGGCGGTGTCGCTCGGTTACTACGCCCAGGAGCACGAGGGCATCCACGCCGGCACCACCGTCCTCGACCACGTGCGCCAGCAGGTCGCGCCCGGCCACCCCCTCACCGAGATGGAGCAGCGCTCGCTACTGGGCATGTTCGGCCTGCCCGGCGAGATGGCGTTCCAGGACGCCGGCACCCTCTCCGGCGGGGAGAAGACAAAGCTGGCGCTGACCCAGCTGGTGGCCGGCCGGCACAACCTGCTGCTCCTCGACGAGCCCACGAACAACCTCGATCCCCCGTCACGGGAGGCGATCGGGCGGGCCCTGGCGTCGTGGCCCGGGACCATGGTCGTGGTCAGCCACGACCCCACCTTCGTCACCGAGCTCGGACCCGACCGGGTCCTGAGCATGCCCGACGGGACCGTCGACTACTGGAACGACGAGCTCCTCGAGCTGGTGTCGCTGGCCTAGCCGCGCCTACAGGGCGGCGACGGCGTCCTCGGGCGAGGGCACGGGCGCCACGATGCCGACCCGGTCGCGCCCGCGCCGGCGCAGCAGCCGGCGCCGGGTCCCGGTGAGCGACGGCAGGGCGACCAGCGCCGTCACGACCGTGGCCACCCCGCCGAGGCCGATGCCCACGCGCGGCCCGAATGCCGCGGAGACCCAGCCCACGATCGGGGACCCGATCGGAGTGCTGCCGAGGAAGGCGACGGCGTACAGCGCCATCACCCGGCCCCGCATGTCCGGGGGCGCGGTCAGCTGCAGGGTCGTGTTGGCGGTGGCGATGAACGTGATGCTGAACGCCCCCATCACCGCCAGGGCAGCCAGCTCGGCAGGCAGGTCGGGCATCAGCGCGCACAGCACGAGCAGCGACCCGAACGCCAGCGCCACCATTCCCAGGCGCCGGCCGGTCGGCCTGCTCCTCGACGCCGCCACCAGCCCGCCGATCACCGCCCCGGCCCCGAACACCGAGCTCATGGCGCTGTAGCCGCCGGCGCCACTGTGGAAGGTGAACCGGGCCAGGAGGGCCAGGGTCACGGTGAAGTTGTAGGCCAGGGTCCCGATCACCAGGACCATCAGCAGGGGCGTGCGCAACGCCGGGGTGGCCCGGACGTAGCGCAGCCCGGCCATGACCTGGCCCTTCCGCCGGGCCAGCCGCTCCCCCGGGAGAAGCTCGTCTCTCCTCATCATCATCAGGGCCGCCAGCACGGCCAGGTAGGAGGCGGCGTTGACGAGGAAGCAGGTGGCGATGCCGACGGTGTAGATCAGCACGCCGGCGATGGCCGGCCCGGTGATCCGGGCCGCGTTCATGACGACGCTGTTCAGCGTCACCGCGTTGGTGAGCCGGTCGGGCCCGACCATCTCCATGACGAACGTCTGGCGCGTCGGGTTGTCGATGGCGTTCACGCAGCCGAGGCCGGCCGCCAGGACGAAGATCATCCACACCCGCACCGCGCCCGTCTGCGTCAGCAGCCCGAGGGTCAGCGCCAGCACCCCCGAAGCCAGCTGGGTGCCCACCAGCGTGCGCCGCTTGTCCATGCGGTCGGCCACCAGCCCGCCCCACGGGCCGGCCAGCAGCATGGGCAGGAACTGGATGGCGGGCAGGGTGCCGACCTCCACCGCGCTGTTGGTCAGCTTGAGGACCAGCCAGGCCTGGGCCAGCGACTGCATCCACGTGCCCGAGACCGACACGATCTGGCCCCAGAAGTACAGCCGGTAGTTGCGCACGGACAGGGCGTCGAAGGTGCGCCGGAAGGCGCCGGGGCGTCTCACCTCTCCGGGCTCCCGAGCAGGGCCTCGAGCACGGGCAGGGCGGCCTCGAGGGCGGCGACCTCCTCCGGAGTGAGGGCGCTCATCCGCGCCGCCAGCCAGGCGTCCCGCCGGCGCCGGCGTTCTGGCGCAGCCGCCGGCCCAGGCGGAGGACGGCCAGGCGCAGCCGGCCGACGGTGTCGGCGGAGGTGGCGGCGCTCGGGGCAGCAGGCGAGTTCATTACTTAGGCTAGGTATATCCTCCCGCTGC
>DASUHN010000274.1 GCA_036273495.1 Acidimicrobiales bacterium
ACTTCTCCATCTGCTCAATGGAGAGATGGCATTTAGGCCATAACACGCCGGCCCCTGGAAACAGGGTGAAGGTATAGTCTATGCCCGTAGTAATACGGGATTTACATGCGTGAGACAGTTCGGTCCCTATCCGTCGCAGCCGCAGGAGACCTGAGGAAGGCTGTCCCTAGTACGAGAGGACCGGGACGGACGCAGCTCTCGTGTGCCAGTTGTCCTGCCAAGGGCACCGCTGGTTAGCGACCTGCGGAAGGGATAAGCGCTGAAAGCATCTAAGTGCGAAGCCCGTTCCAAGATGAGGTCTCCCACGGGGTTAACCCGGTAAGGCCCGTGGCCAGATGACCACGTTGATAGGCCGGAGGTGTACGCACAGCAATGTGTTCAGCCGACCGGTACTAATCGGCCGAGGGCTTGGAGATCTACTCGTTGCCCGTGCTCGCTATGGAAGGCTCACAGGGGAGCCGCGCCGTCGGCGCGGTGATCCTTGAAATGAAATACAGCCACGGTTTCCGGTGGCCATAGCGGCGGGGTCACACCCGTACCCATCCCGAACACGGAAGTTAAGCCCGCCCGCGCCGATGGTACTTGGGGGGAGACTCCCTGGGAGAGTAGGTCGCCGCCGGAATAATTCGCACAAAGAGCCCCCGCCCAGCGGGGGCTCTTTCGCGTACCGGTAGCCTGCCGTCGTGGCCAGGAATCCCGACGAGGACGACGCGCGTCAAAGTTCGGGTAGGCCGGCCCGGAAGCCCTCCGGACCAGCACGAAAGCCGCAGCAGGGGTCCCCCGGTGCAGGACCCCGAGCCGGGGGAGGCGGGACGCGGTCGGGCGCTGCGGGCCGGGGAGCGCCGCCCGGCAGGGGCGGTAGCGCCCGGGGCCGGCCGGCGGGACCTCGAGGCGACGGTCGTGGAGCCCAATCCCGGTCCGGCTCGGGCCGGGCGGCACCCGACCGCCGGTCCGGCGGTGCCCCCGCGGCCCGCCGGAGTGAAGGCCCCTCAATCGGTCGACGGAGCACTGGCAACGGAGCCGGTCGAAGCAGTGCGACGGGTCGAGGCGGTGCGACGGGTCGAAACAGTGCAACCGGTCGGCGCAGCGAAGGCCCTCCCCCGGGCCGGCCCCGCCGACCGGGCGTCAGTGACGGACCCGACCGGGGCCGCCGCCCCGGCTCCTCGGACCGACCCCGCCCCGGCTCCTCGGACCGGACCACACACAGAGGCCGGACCACAGACAGAGGCCGGACCACAGACAGAGGCCGGACCGCAGACAGAGGCCGGACCGCAGACAGAGGCCGCCCCGCTGACCCCGACCGCCGGCGGTCGGCGCCGGGCGCCCGGGACCGGGGGACCGGCCACCCCCATCCCCCCGCGCCCCGGAAGGTGGCCGGCTGGGGGAAGGTCGCCCGCCGGGGGGCGTCCGAGCTCGGTCCCGAGCCGCGGCCCGAGAGCACCCGGCCGCCGAGAGCCGAGAGACGGCCGGCCCGGGCCCGGGAGTGGCAGCCCGAGCGCTGGGTCGAGGAGCCGGAGAAGAAGAGGGCGGAACCGCAGGCCCGCCGGCGGGCGGGTGGGGGAGCGAGGCGCTTCGCCCCCGTGGAGGTTCCCAGGCAACGGCGGCCGCCGAAGGTCCCCGAGGTGGTGGGCGAGGAGCTGCAGACCACCGCCGGCGCCAGGAAGGCACCGCACCTGGCCCGGCGCCTGGGCGACGCCACGAAGGCCTACGAGCGGGACCGGTACGAGGACGCCCGGCGGATCCTCAAGCAGCTGGCCGCCGACGTGCCGGCGTCGCCGGCGGTGCGGGAGCTGTACGGGCTGACCCTGTACCGCCAGAGTCGGTGGCGGGACGCCCTGCGGGAGCTCGGCGCCTTCCACGACCTGACCGGGTCGTACGACCAGTTCCCGACGATGGCCGACGCCAGCCGGGCCCTGGGCCGCCACGACGACGTGGCCGAGCTGTGGGAGGAGCTGCGGGTGGCGTCACCGTCGGCGGAGCTGGTGACCGAGGGCCGGATCGTGGCGGCGGGATCCCGCGCCGACCAGGGGGACCTGAGCGGCGCCATCCGGATGCTCGAGGGCGCGGCGCGCAAGGTGACCCGGCCCCGGGACCACCACCTCCGCCTGTGGTACGCCCTGGCCGACCTGTACGAACGGGCCGGCGAGGTCCCGGCCGCCCGGGAGCTGTTCCGGCGGGTCCTCCGCCACGACCGCACCTTCTTCGACACGGCAGAGCGCCTCACCGCGCTGGGCTGACCGTCACACCCCGTCCGTACGATCCACCTCGGCACTTCCCCCACTCCGCCGGTCCGGCGTGCGGTCAATACGCCGCCGGCGGGTCAGGACCGAACGAGCGCAGGGGAGAGGTGTGATGAACGTCGTGGTGATCGCCGGCCGGCTCAGTGGGCCCCCGGCGGAGAAGGTGCTCCCGTCCGGCACCCGGATCATGAGCATGCAGGTGACGGTCGCCGGCGGGACGGGCCGGGCCGACAGCGTGCCGGTGGCGTGGTTCGACCCGCCGGCGGTGGCCGTCGAATTGGACGAGGGGGACGAGGTCGTGGTGCTCGGTCGGGTCCGGAGGCGGTTCTTCCGGGCCGGGGCCGGCACCCAGAGCCGCACCGAGGTGGTGGCCGACCGGGTCATCCCGGCCCGCCGGGCGGCGTCGGTGCGCACGGCGCTGGCGGCGGCGGTGGAGCGGCTGGCGTCGGGGCTGGAGCCCGGCCAGGGGAAGGCCCCGGAGCAGGAGGTGAGGCGCCGGAGCCGGGCGGGCTGAGCGCCCCACGCCGGGGCCGCCGGCGGGTCGACGGTAGGCTCGATGGGTACGAGTGGTGCCGTAAACCGCGGACCCGACAGCGTTAGGAGCCGGACACGTGGACCTCGACCTCGCGAAGCTCCTGGGTGAGGAAGCCGAAGCCCTCCTGCAGCACAAGTCGAAGGCCATCCCCGCCGAGGACCTCGTCCTGCCGGGCGGGGACTTCGTGGACCGGGTTCTGGTGGACAGCGACCGCTCGCCGGCGGTCCTGCGCAACCTCCAGACCATGCTGAACACGGGCCGCCTGGCAGGAACCGGCTACCTCTCGATCCTCCCGGTGGACCAGGGGATCGAGCACTCGGCGGCGGCCAGCTTCGCCAAGAACCCGGCCTACTTCGACCCCCGGAACCTCTGCGAGCTGGCCATCGAGGGGGGCTGCAACGCCTTCGCCAGCACGGTCGGCGTGCTGGGGATCGTGGCCCGGCGTTACGCGCACAAGATCCCCTTCATTGCCAAGCTCAACCACAACCAGCTGCTGACCTACCCGACCGAGTACGACCAGATCATGTTCGGCTCGGTGGAGGAGGCCGTCGACCTCGGAGCCGTGGGCGTGGGCGCCACCATCTACTTCGGGTCGGAGGAGAGCACCCGCCAGATCCAGGAAGTCGAGGAGGCCTTCGAGGAGGCCCACCAGGCGGGGCTGTTCACCGTGCTGTGGTGCTACCTGCGCAATCCCGACTTCAAGGTCAACGGGGTCAACTACGAGACCGCCGCCGACCTGACGGGCCAGGCCAACCACCTCGGTGTCACCATCAAGGCCGACATCATCAAGCAGAAGATGCCGGAGTCGAACGGGGGCTACAACGCCGTCAAGTTCGGCAAGACCGACCCGCTGGTCTACAGCGAGCTGACCACGGACAACCCCATCGACCTGACCCGCTGGCAGGTCGTGAACTGCTACATGGGCCGGGTGCCGCTCATCAACTCGGGCGGGGAGTCGAAGGGCAGCGGGGACCTGGCCCAGGCCGTCCGCACCGCGGTCATCAACAAGCGGGCCGGGGGGGCCGGGCTGATCGTGGGCCGCAAGGCCTTCCAGCGCCCGCTGGCCGACGGGGCGGCCCTCCTCCACGCCATCCAGGACGTCTACCTGGACCCCTCGATCACCGTCGCCTAGCGGCCGCGGCGGCGTCCGGTCGCGAAAAGCCGACCTCTCCAATGGGGGTTTCGCGGCCCACCGGGATAAACTCGGGGTGAACGACGGCCCTCCGGAGGCCGCCAGGGGCGCATGACGGCCCGGGCCCTCCAGTGGGAGCCGGCCGATCAGAGACCGGCAACGGGGCCGGCCCAGCGACCCAGACGAGGATTCCGTTGACCGAGACCGCGGCTGAGACCCGTTCCACGGAGGAGCTGGACCGCGTCGTAATCCGCTTCGCCGGGGACTCCGGTGATGGCATGCAGCTCACCGGTGACCGTTTCACCAGCGTGAGCGCCCTGTTCGGAAACGACCTTTCCACCCTGCCCGACTTCCCGGCCGAGATCCGAGCCCCGGCCGGCACCCTGGCCGGGGTGTCGGCGTTCCAGGTGCACATCTCGAACCACGACATCCTGACGCCGGGGGACGCCCCGAACGTCCTCGTGGCCATGAACCCGGCCGCCCTCAAGGCCAACATCCGGGACCTTCCCGTCGGGGCCACGGTGATCCTGAACGTCGACTCGTTCGACGAGCGCTCGCTGGCCAAGGCCGGCTACGCCGCCAACCCGCTCGAGGACGGCAGCCTGGCCAGCTTCACGGTCTTCGAGGTCCCGATGACCACGCTGACCCTCGAGGCGGCCAAGGAGACCGGGGCCAAGCCGAGGGACGCCGAGCGGTCGAAGAACTTCTTTGCCCTCGGGTTGGTGACGTGGCTGTACCAGCGCCCCGTCGACCCGACCCTGGCCTGGATCAAGGAGCGGTTCGCCAAGAACCCGATGGTGGCCGACTCCAACACCCTGGCGTTCAAGGCCGGCTACAACTTCGGGGAGACGGCGGAGCTGTTCCAGGCGACCTACGAGGTCAAGCCGGCGGCGCTGGCGCCCGGGACCTACACCAACATCAGCGGCAACACCGCCCTGGCGTGGGGCCTGGTGGCCGCCTCGCAGCTCGCCAAGCTCCCGATGTTCCTCGGCTCGTACCCGATCACCCCGGCCTCGGACATCCTCCACGAGCTGTCCAAGCACAAGAACTTCGGGGTGCGGACCCTGCAGGCCGAGGACGAGATCGCCGGTGTGGCCGCCGCCCTCGGCGCCGCCTTCGGGGGCCAGCTCGGCGTCACCACCACCAGCGGCCCCGGCGTCGACCTCAAGTCGGAGACGGTGGGCCTGGCGGTCAGCCTCGAGCTGCCGTTGCTGATCATCGACATCCAGCGGGGCGGCCCGTCGACCGGCCTGCCCACCAAGACCGAGCAGGCCGACCTGCTGCACGCCATGTACGGCCGCCACGGTGAGGCGCCGGTGCCGATCGTCGCCGCCATGACGCCGGGCCACTGCTTCTATGCGGCCATCGAGGCGGCGCGCATCGCCCTCAAGTACCGCACGCCGGTGTTCCTCCTGTCCGACGGCTATCTGGCCAACGGGGCCGAGCCGTGGATGCTGCCGAACGTCGACGATCTCCCCGACATCTCGGTGCAGTTCGCCACCGAGCCCAACCAGACGGGGGAGGACGGCGCCGCCCAGTTCCTGCCGTACCTCCGGGACCCCGAGACGCTGGCCCGGCCGTGGGCCGTGCCCGGTACCGCCGGTCTCGAGCACCGCATCGGCGGGCTCGAGAAGGAGGACGGCAGCGGCAACATCTCCTACGACCCGGCCAACCACGAGCGGATGGTGCAGCTGCGGGCGGCCAAGGTCGCGGGCATCGCCAAGGACATCCCGCCGGTCGACGTCGACAGCGACGACGGCGCCGATGTGCTGGTCGTCGGGTGGGGCTCGACCTACGGCGCCATCCAGGCCGCCGTGCGCCGGGTGCGCGCACGGGGCAAGAAGGTGGCCCACGCCCACCTGATGCACCTCAACCCGTTCCCGGCCAATCTCGGCCAGGTCGTGCGCTCGTACCCGAAGGTGATGGTGCCCGAGATGAACCTGGGCCAGCTGTCCCGCCTGCTGCGCAGCGACTTCCTCGTCGACGCCAAGTCCGTAACCAAGGTCCAGGGCCAGCCCTTCCGGGTGGCCGAGCTCGAGACCGCCATCCTGGAGATGCTCGATGCCTGACGCCCCCACCACGACGAAGAAGGACTGGTCGACCGACCAGGAGGTGAGGTGGTGCCCCGGTTGCGGGGACTACTCGATCCTCACCGCCGTGCAGATGATGATGCCCGACCTCGGCGTGCGCCGGGAGTCGACGGTGTTCGTGTCGGGCATCGGCTGCGCCAGCCGGTTCCCGTACTACATGAACACCTACGGCATGCACTCGATCCACGGACGGGCCCCGGCCATCGCCACCGGGCTGGCCGTGGCCCGGCCCGATCTCGACGTGTGGGTGATCACCGGTGACGGTGACGGCCTTTCCATCGGTGGCAACCACCTCATCCACGCCCTGCGCCGCAACGTCAACCTCACCATCGTCCTGTTCAACAACCAGATCTACGGGCTGACCAAGGGCCAGTACTCACCGACCAGCGAGGTCGGCAAGGTCACCAAGTCGACGCCGTTCGGTTCGCTGGACCGCCCCTTCAACCCGATCAGCCTGGCGCTGGGGGCCGAGGCCACCTTCGTGGCCCGCACCCACGACATGGACCGCAAGCACATGCAGCACATCTTCAAGCGGGCCCACGACCACAAGGGCGGCGCCTTCGTCGAGATCTATCAGAACTGCAACGTCTTCAACGACGGCGCCTTCGACCAGATCCTGTCCAAGGAAGCCCGGCCGATGAACCTGATCCCGCTCGAGCACGGCCAGCCGATCCGCTTCGGCCCCGAAGGGGAGCGAGGCGTCGTGCTGGACGGCGAGGGGGTGAGGATCGTCGACGTGGCCGAGGTGGGTGAGGACCGTCTCCTGGTACACGACGAGACCCGCCCCGACCCGAGCGTCGCCTTCATGCTCTCGCGGCTGGCCAACGGCCCCTACGAGCCCACGCCCATCGGGGTGTTCCGGGCCATCGAGGCGGCCGACTACGGAACGGCGGTGCAGCAGCAGCTGCTCGACGCCCAGGAGCGGCGCGGGCCCGGGGACCTGGCCGAGCTCCTCGCGTCCGGGTCCACC